>JAYUTU010000250.1:0-4923 GCA_043754975.1 Bdellovibrionales bacterium
TTTTAATTTATCCAGTTCAGTAGATGCAATTCCTGAATGGTTAAATACGTTCGCAGAACTAGAAGCTTTCAATAAAATCACTCGTGAAATTCGTCAGTATAAAAATCCAAATGCTAAAAATTATCTTCGACAAGCTCCGTGGCTTTATCCAATCGATGGATGTTATGCAAAAGCTGCTCACGTGTCTGCGGTATTACAGGAACGGGGCCAAGTAGCCCCAGGCAAAATTTTTGCTTTCGGAAATTTGCGTGTAAAATCTAAGTACGCGGCTGGAGGCTATGCTTATTGGTCCTATCATGTTGTATCAGGCTACCGGTTTGATAATAAAATTTATGTTTTTGATCCCGTTGCAAGCGAAAATGAAGATGGTACGAATTCAGGCTTGCTGACTCTGCAGGAGTGGCTGACCCGAATTTCGACTGATCGAAGCCAGGTCCGAGTTTCAATTTGTGATTCAAACGCTTACGATCCAGCCAGTCAATGTATTGGCGGAGAAAACCACGGCAAGTTTTTAGGACACATGCCAACCATCCTTGATTGGGAGTACAACAATCTACTAGATATGGGGTTTGCTGCAAATTCTTTGCTAAATAATTAAATGGGAACGGCTATCTCCAGATTTCACTTACTATTGCGATGACTTGTATTAGAATTTGCCACAAAATACGGTTAAGTAAAAGCCTGTAGTTAAAGGAACATCCTCTGAGTAAATCCGTGCAATTTCATATCTTGAACACTTTGTTTCAGGCAGTCACTGAGGTCTTTGAAACTGGAAAACATGCCGACCGCATGATTGATAAGTATCTGCGTGTTAATAAAAACTGGACGCCTGACGATCGTAGCTTTTTTGCTGAAACCGTTTACGAAATAATTAGACACAAACGAAATCTTGAGTTTCTGGCTGAATCTGCAGATCTTTGGCAAATAATTGGCGCTTATTTAGTGACTAAAAACCTAAAGTCACCGCCGCGACCAGAATTCAAAAATACGACTGCAGCAAAAATTCAAGCGCGTGTAAAGATGCAGAAACCAGCTGCCATCGAACACTCTTTTCCAGACTGGCTATTTGAACTTGGTCAGAGTGAGTTTGGCCCTGAGTGGCCTACAATCATGCTGAGCCTTAATAAAAATCCTGAGGTTTATTTACGTACGAATACACTTAAGACATCTAGTGAAAAGCTGATTAAGGATTTGAAAGCTGAAAATATAGATGTCATAAAAATTAAAAGTGCATTGCCACTGCCCGAAACATTGCAACTCAAAGTCAGAAAAAATATTTTTTCAACTCAGGCTTTTAAAAATGGTTATTTTGAAATGCAAGATGCTGGGTCTCAGGCAATCGCAGCCCTCCTGCAGGCACAGCCCGGCCAGAATGTTGTCGATGCCTGTGCTGGTTCGGGTGGAAAATCGCTGCACATTGCTGCTCTTATGCAGAATAAAGGTAAAATTTTAGCAATGGATATTCACGACTGGAAGCTGCAGGATCTGCAACAGCGTGCAAATCGGTCGGGTGCTACAATCATAGATACACAATTGATTACCTCGCCGAAAGTAATTCAGCGCCTAGAGAATTCCTTTGACCGCGTTCTAATCGATTCACCCTGCTCTGGACTAGGAGTATTGCGCCGTAATCCAGACACGAAGTGGAAACTGAACTTGGAGCAAATTTCTACTGTCGTCGAATTACAAAAGGATATTTTGTCGCGCTATTCTGAATTGTGTAAACCAGGCGGCATTATGGTTTACGCCACCTGCAGTATTTTAAAATCTGAAAATGAAGACCAAGTAAAATGGTTTCTCGGAACACAGGTCGGAAAAAAGTGGAAACTGGTCTCTGAGCAGCGCCTATGGCCCCACAAACACGGATTCGATGGATTTTACGCAGCCGTATTTAAAAAAAATTAATGTCACTACAGCGGAGCGAACTCGCTTGATCTGAATCTTCAAGGCTTAATTTATTGTATCATTACTGGCAATAATTTTACTTTGCGATATCTCAAGGTTTTTCAACAACGTCTGTATCAGAATTGCTTTCTGAATTGGTTTACTGACGTAATCGCTACAACCAGCACGAAGGCATTTTTCCCGATCCTCTGTCATGGCATTAGCGGTTAAAGCTATAATCGGAGTCGTTACTTTGTTCTTTCGAATTTGCTCTGAGGCCGAGTAGCCATCCATCACAGGCATTTGCATGTCCATCAATATCAAATCAAATGTTTGCTCGCTAGTATATGCTAATGCTTCTTTCCCGTGAATAGCCTTAATAACGCGAAATCCACACTTTTGTAAAAGCCGATCCATCAAAAAAAGATTGTCTTCAGAGTCATCCACCAGCAGAACTTTTTTTCCCTCAAATTCAGAATATTCTTTTACTGAGATTTTTTGCTCTGACGGTCGCTCGGATTCGAGCTCTGCAGGCTCAAAAGAAATATTGATTGAAAAGACTGACCCCTTTCCAGGTGTGCTTTTTTCCAACACAACATCTCCGCCCAGTATCTTTGCTAACCTGCGAGATAACGACAGTCCTAATCCTGTGCCAGCATATTCACGGCTGATCGAACTGTCACCCTGACTAAAGTTTTTAAATAATTTTTCTTGCTGGGCGAGTGTAATTCCAATTCCTGTATCTTCTACTGTGAACTGAATTTTTGAATCATAGGATTCATATTTAACTTTCACAAAGCCAGATTTTGTAAATTTGATGGCATTGCCAACTACATTCAAAATAACTTGTCTTAGTCGTAGTGGATCCGTCTTTATTAAAATTGGCATTGGTCCAATTTGTTCGAATTTTAATTCAAGTGATTTTTCCCTACAACGTAAAATTAATATGGAATACAGTTCCGCCAGTAGGGATTGCGGCGAAAATGAAACCTTCTCGATCTCTAACCGATTGGCTTCAACTTTTGAAATATCCAGTATGTCATTTATTATTTCAGTTAAATTAATTCCAGCACTTTCAATTTTTTCAACATAGTGCTGATGTTCTTTAGTGGATAAATTTGGTTCCTTTAAAAGTTCTGTAAAGCCTAACATAGCCGTTAAGGGAGATCGAATTTCATGGCTCATATTTGCTAAGAACAATGTTTTTATGCGGGTTAGTTCTTCGGCCTCTTCACGCGCTTCTTCATTTAGCTTCTGACTTAAACGCAGCCGTGTCACGGCTTCTTCAGTCATTAAGCGAGCCGCTTTTTCGTTAGCTAAGGCACCGGCTAAATCATGCTGGGCTTCTGAAATTCTTCTTTTAATTTTTCGAATTTTACCGATGATCAAACTAATGACGACACCCTCTAAAATATAAATGGTAAGGCGAATGCGATCAGGAGGTGTTAATATAAATGAGTATTTTGGCTCAATGAAGAAGTAACACTCTGCCAGAGCCCCCAAAAGGGTTGCCAACAAACCGGCACTTTTTCCTCCAATCCACGACGAAATGACAATCGCACTAATAAACAAAGACATCGGCAAATAGTTCTGAAAAAAAGATTTAAAAAATAAATTTAAAGCAAGGACGATCACAACAGGAACAGCGCCAAAGATGAAACCAGCATAAGCAGATTTTTGAAAATCACGATAAGCACGAAGGATTAGATTCATTGATTGGACAGGTAGCACAGACATGAGAAAAAACAAACTTTAAAGTGATTGTTTAAATTTTATCATTTTACTTTGAAAACTATGCTTTTTTTAGCATTGGGTCGAAAATTGTAAAGATTTTACAAAATTAAATTCGACAGTAAATCCAGCCTCTTAGAAAGTGGCCACCGACCATTAACACCTAAGTACTATTCTTTCCCACAATTTCAGAAGGCTATTTCGCCATCGGGCTTTCCTCACCTTTCCAGTGGTCATCAGCGGCAACACCAGATTTAAATAAAATCGTTTTTTATAATTTCAACATGAAAATCTAATTTTTTTGCATCCCATGATTTTCATTTTCAAAAATTTAACTGACGATCTGAGTTCAGGTTAATAACACATTTCATGGGTAGTTATTCAGTCCTTCTAAACAGGGTCATAATCCCTTGTTGATTACACACCTACTTTACAGCGCCATCCCATAACCGACACTTACAAGCTTTTTATTGTCATACACTAAGAACAAACGACCGTTTGTTCCGCCATCAGGATCCCAAAAAGTTTTAGTTTCTATTAGTCCAGATTTTTCAATCTCGGGTTTATCTAAAGTAATTTTCAAGCCTGCTTTTTTAACAGCTTCTTGAATTTTTTCGATAGCTTCTTTCTCATTATTGAACCCATTCAAAACTTCAAGCGTGGATTTCGACGTCTCCGGAGGCATTGTCTCAAATTTCAAAATGGCTTTATTTTCAAATTTATAAGTTATCTTTCCAAACTTTTGGCCATCAAAAATAGAATCAATTTCGCCCGAACATTGGGTAGCCCTGCCAAACAAACTCACAACATACTTAAAAAGTAGATGGTCTTTGTTATAAGTCGTTTTCTCTTTAATCCAAGCTTTATCTGTACCATCACAAATTATTTCGTTATTTTTAGAGAATTTTTCCTGGTCACTTTTTCCGAGTGCAACTGATACTGTCGAAAATGCAAGAAGCAAAACTATGGTTAACTTTTTCATAAATAAACCTTTAAAATATTTTAAGAAATTGAACCGGTAGGGAGATTAATTTCTTCCTATCCATTAATCATTGTAGCTAGTTAAACCAGAGTAAACTACAAATAACTACAAATAACTATTCTGTAATTATCATTTTCCTTGCCACATCGTATGCACATAAATAAAGCCACTGTCTTCGATGTTTTGAACCCACCTGTCTGGAGCATCCTAGCTATAGTGAAACAGATAAAATAGTGGATACTCCGTACTGAGTTAGGCTGCTATAAAATTTATGGTCGATAACAACTTGATGCCGCCATTTGGAATTCCATTGTCTAAATTGGTAA
>JAYUTU010000251.1:0-2281 GCA_043754975.1 Bdellovibrionales bacterium
AGCTCTCTTATTTCGCAGTTTTCCGCCATGAATGAGTATGGATTTAGAAAATTTTTTTGAGAGTTGCTGCTGTTTTTTGATTACTATTTTCATACTTAACTTATGTGCAAATATTTTGCGTGACCGATACCCCGAACCGCTGATTTTGAGACTGCCATGGTCCGGAATGCGGAAGACTTTTTGGCCTGCTCTCGCTGATAAAAATTAAGCTGAGTCAGCACATCATTAAAGGTGCATCAGAGCGAGTGCGTTTAGGCAAATACATTGGATGCAGAAGTTTAGACGTGAGGATTGAGCAAGGAGAGTTGGATGCAGAAGTTTAGACGGGGCGGCTGGGTAAAGTGGGTTAGTAATTAGCGCTAATTTACAAAAATGGTTTTGAAATTAATTTGTTAGTTGCTGGAAGAACTTTTATGCATTTACTTGAAAGAATTTTTATTTTTTTTGTATTTTGCTTTCTTTCAACGCCTGATTCATTTGTTTTAAGCGTGTTGAAAAACAAGTTAGCATGGATGAGGCCCATGTCGGCAAATCATTGAGCATCATTTCATAACCTTCACTGGAAATTTTCATCAGGCGGCAGTCTGTGGTTGCTTGGGCTGATGCTGTGCGGGCTCCTTTATCAATTAAGGCAAACTCACCGAACGTTTCACCAGATTTTAATTTTGCGATTTCCACTTTCTGGCCAGTTCTATCCTTGGTAAAAATGAGAACTTCTCCACTTTCAATTATATAAAAGTGTGATTCAATGTCGCCTTCAAAAAAAATAAATTCTGTGGCTTTAAATGACTCTTTCGAAACTGAACTCATGGAGTCTCCTGCGGTTAAAACGTCCTTAAACTAGATCCAAATTAAATCCAAACCTGATCATCTAAACTACTACCTAAAAAAATGAAAAACCTAGAGTCGTAGTTTCTAGTTTTAAGTTTACATAAACACGAATTTTCTTTTACCTAAAATAATCATTCGACGAATGTTTTGATGCTTTCTTACATTTTTTCTTCGACGTTAGTCTAGCTTTCTATGCGAAGTAGCAGGATCAGCCTGCATAGATATCAAAAACTGAGTTTTTTTAGTGTGGTCTACGGTCTAGGTGAATGTGTAACGATGTGAAATTTGGCCAGCAGCTTTACCGGATTGTGCTTCGCTTTTACCAAGCAAAAGAGTTAGCATTACAAAGGCATGAAGAAAAAAATACCTTTGAAAAAAGGGACATTATTAAAAACAGACTATTTCAAACTTGGGAATTTGGTCTCTTTGGGACTAATTTTAGTAATCCTAATTCCTGGATTTGTTTTTGCTCAAAATCGAATGGAAATTCGAAAAGCCGAACTACTCAAAAATGCTGAGCTGAATATTCCAGCTGAGCTGAATATTCCAGAGATTAAGCCAGCCACTGAAGAGACATTAAAAAAAACTGGAAAAATAAGCACAACGAAAAAGGCCGGAGCAGTCGAAAAAGCCTCTCGAACTAAAAAGTCTAAGAGAGACGAAAATGTGGAAAAGACAGATAAAGCAAGCACTACGGATAAAGCAAGCACTACGGATAAAGTAAGCACTACGAATAAAACTGAAAGTACAGCTCAGTTTGAAAAGATGGGTGTTGTTGATAAGGATGACAAGGCTGAAACGTCTGAGCATGTTCAGCAAAAAGTTTTGGATGATTTTTTTGAAATTAAGAGCAGTCATCCAGTGCAGGCTATTGAAAAAATACGGGAATGGAATCCGACAAAAAATGAAGATGGTTTTTATAAAAATTTCTTCTTGGCGCAGGTTGAAAATTCGGCCGACAGATATTGGAAACTCTACAAGGAGCTGAAGAAATCGAAACGACTGGTCCGAGTTCAGCTTGAAGCACTTAAGTCGATCTTAATTCTGGATTCGCAAGTGCCTGATGCTATGAAGAGTGCTGGCATTCCATTTACAGAATTTAAGCGCGAAGCTAAACTGATGGTTCGAAGAATGAACAGCCTGCCTGAGGGTTTAGATTTTGAGTTGAAGTATTTAAGCTGGATCTTGAAACATCAAGAATTTGCCGAGCTTTGTAAGTCTGAACGAAACCGCTGGCTAGCACAAAGTAGCCTGCGCCTCAGCGAGATTTCTGAGGGGCTTCAAAAATGTCCGGTTGAGTATGATGATTTTTTGTATCGGATGCGTATGTTAATTTTTTCTGGCGAAGAGAAAAAAGCGCAAGCGGAGCTGAAAGAATTCACCACAAGTCAGAAGCTTGAGGGTTGGCAAAAAGCCTATTTGCAAGCTATCTTTTATTCTAATGTTGGAG
>JAYUTU010000252.1:0-2279 GCA_043754975.1 Bdellovibrionales bacterium
CCGTGGGTGTTAGATTAATCTTGGTAGAAAAATCAAATCAGCTACGCGAAGGTCTGGCAACTTCTTGTTTTTATTAACTAATCAACCGGTCAGCAGTGACACGCGAGATTGTGAACCTAAGAAAATCAAGGGGTTACGACTTCACCGTCAGTCACCCCAAATTTTTCAAGCAAAATTATCTTATATTTACCTACTTTAGGCTATTAATTACCCTTATTAGATAACTCGTATTAAAACACTATTGAGTTTTACCTACTTTAGGACGATAATTACCTAAGGTAGGTGATTATGTTGTCGGAGTTATTTGGAAGTCAAACCACGGCGAAATGTCTTATTTACTTGGCGGCCATGAACGAAGGCTACCCTTTAGAAATCTCGAAAGCTTTAAAAATAAGTAATACGCAAGTGATCCGAACATTAAATAAGCTCGAGCAAGCAGATATCCTTATTGGTCAAGAGTTGGGACGCACACGAATTTATTCATTGAATACAGCTTGGTTTTTATCCAAAGAACTCAAAGCACTTTTAGACAAAGCTGTGTCTAATATGCCGCTCAGCGAACAAGAAAAGTATTTTATGAAAAGAAAACGACCACGAAAGAAAAATAAGCTTATTTAAATGAAAATTTCTAAAAATATAACCCGAAAAAAATTTGCGGCCTTAGTAGTTAAGCAACTTGAAAAACACGATATTTCCTGTGTGCTTGTGGGCGGAGCCTGCGTTTCGATTTATACAGATGAAAGACATGCTTCAAGAGACTTAGACTTTATTTCGGCACACTCGCACGAGAGCATCACGCTCAGTTTGAAAGAAATTGGTTTTGAACGAGAGGGACGATACTTCAAGCACGCTGACTGTGAGTTTTATGTTGAATTTCCGACAGGCCCCGTAGGTATCGGCAATCAATCACCGATCAAAGCTGAAGGTCGATTGAAAGTGAATAACACCATTATAACTTTATACTCACCAACTCAAAGTATTATGGACCGCTTGGCCGCATATTTTCACTGGAATGACAAACGAAGCCTTATTCATGCTCTTTGGATTTGTGAAAAACATCCGGTCAAAATGACGAAAATAAAGCGCTGGGCCGAAAAAGAAAACGCGGCTGAAAAATTCGAAATATTTCTTCAAGAGTACAAAAAACTTAAAGCCTCTAAGTCCCAAAAAGACTAATTCATATCAACTCAATTTTGGTTGATATCAACCATCGTTTGGTTCTTTGAACGAAGCGGGTCAAGCCCCGTCGATCACATGAAATTGCTTACAAGTGCTTTTAATGGGTTACAACAGGCCTTTTTCGACTCTCGGTCGCAAGAGGTCCACTAAAAATATAATCTTGCTAGTTGTAAATATTATTTTTTTGGTTGTTCTTGGATTGTTAAAGGAGAAAAAGGTACCACTGTCGTCGTAGAAGGTACAACTACGGATGAACTATTTGCTTTAATATTTTTTACACCTTCTTCTGCCTTTTTTATTTGTTCAGCTAATGCCTCGCTGTCACTTTTTTGCTTATTATTATCTAAATTCATCTTTTTAGATGATGCTTCACTTAGTGTTGGCACTGGGGATCCGGCAGGCATCTCTATTTTAGTGGGTGCAGGTGGGGGTAACAACTTTCCTATCATTATTGCTGGTGGCTCTGGAATTTGAGTTACTCCAGAATCATTAAGCTGAGCTGGATCCATTATATTCATTTTTAATTTTTCGTCAGGTGACTTAGTCGTAGAAATTGACATTATTGTTTGTGATTGTTCTTGACTATTTTTTTTTAAAGATGGATTTGACTCTTTAGTATCCTCCGTCGGAAGGCTCATCGTGTTTTTTGCTGAGTCCATAGATGACGGTGTAACCGCATTATCTTTATTTGAATCCACCGAAGTTTTTACATCTGGCTCAACCATTAGCGCTCCAGTAGTTACCGGTGCTTTATTTACTTCGCTTGCATTTTTTTTGGGTACGCAAGATGTGCTATAAAATAAAAAAAATCCAATCCAGATTAAAAATATATTTTTCATAACTTTAATATCCTTTTCGAATTAAAAATTATATAAATTTTTTGAAGTTGGCAGTGCTGCTTCAACCTGTTTAGCTAATTTAGCCACTTTCGCGATCTGAACATCTGCCTTTTTCCTTGTTTCATCTGCTATTTCTAGTCCTAAAATTTCACCGATTTTAATTGCTTCTTCGGCGACTATCAGGCGCCGGCATTCAATTTAATCAGTACGCTAATATTTTGTTCGATCATCCGCAGTTTTACCTTCCATAAAAACTGAAAA
>JAYUTU010000253.1:0-4919 GCA_043754975.1 Bdellovibrionales bacterium
AGTGAATTTTTGACAGGCAATAAAGTCGATTGTATGGTCCTCGATTTAGAAATGCCAAAAATGGATGGAGTAACTTTTCTAAAAAAAGTAACCGAAAGCTGCTCTGTTCAAACCATTATTTTGTCAGGCCTTGTCGACTCGGATCCGACTCTTCGTGGAAAACTAATCTCCATCGGCGCATTCGATGCTTTCGCTAAACCACAAAGTTCTAGCGTTGAATTTTTTCCACAACTGGCTGCGTCCATACGAAAATCCTGCAAAGTTAGTTTCCCTGTTAGCAGCGAAACTAAGACCGCCAAACACCAGATCAAAGATTTGTTACTGATAGCATCGTCTACTGGTGGGACGGATGGAGTAAGAAAAATTGTCCAAGCACTCGGGCCTAATCCTCCAACGGTTTTGATTATTCAGCATATGGCAGCTGTGTTTACTAAGAAATTTGCAACTTCTCTCAACTTAGTCGCGCAATTTGAAATTGAAGAAGTTAATGACCACTCGCTTTTAGAGGTCGGAAAAGGGTATGTAGCCCCCGGTAATTACCATGTAAGAATCATCGGCCATAAAAACAGCACGTACTCGTTAGAATTAAATCAAGAAAACCACATTCATGCTGTTCGCCCCTCTGCAGATCATACATTCTTAAACATCCCGAAAAGCCTCATTCGCAGCTGTACTGTATTGGTCATTACTGGAATGGGTAAGGATGGAGCTGCAGGGTTAGCTCATCTTAAAAAAAGTGGCGCTAAAACAATTGCCGAAAGTGAAATTTCAGCAGTAGTATTTGGAATGCCGAAAGCGGCAATCGATACAGGGTGCGTTGATACCGTACTGACATTGCCAGAAATCTGTGAATACCTGGCCTCTAAATACAATAAAGAAAAAGCGTCCTAATCTGCAGGTGCTAACTTGTCGTCGTCTACTGCCACCTTGTCATCATCTGATTCTGACAGTTGCAGTAAAACCCGTTCAGCCAGGACTCGGTTAAAAGATTTCACTGCAGCAATCTCCTCGACGTCAGCATTTCTGATTTCGTCGATGGATTTGAACTTCAACAGCAATAGCTTCTTACGCTTCTCGCCCAGACCGACGATGTAATCCAGTTCACTTTCCAATGACGATTTTTCGCGGCGCTCGCGGTGAAACGTAATCGCAAAGCGATGGGCTTCATCTCGTAGGCCAACTAAAATTTGATACGCTTCCGAATTTGTTTTAAAAACAACCGGATTAGCTCGCCCGGGCAAGTAAAAACGCTCTTCTGTTGACTCGACATTTTCAGCTTTAAAATTAGATTCTGTTCTAGCTTTCGCAAGACCAACCACGGGGATATGAATTTTATCTATTTCTTGCAGAATCTTTACGGCCTGTGACAACTGCCCTTTTCCCCCGTCGACAACAATCAAATCAGGCTCGTCATATTCAGTGTGACCAAAGCGCCGCTTTAAAACTTCATACATCGACGCAAAGTCATCGATCCCAGCAACAGTTTTTATTTTATATCGTCGGTAATGCTCTTTTGCAGGTATACCGTCTTCAAATACCACTTGGCTAGCCACTGTTTCTGCGCCCTGAAAATGTGAAACGTCAAAACACTCAATACGGTGTGGTTTCGATTTTAAATTAAGTTTATTGCGAATTTCTTCTAAACCCTGCTTTTTCTCTTCGTCTTTTGAAACCTGTTTCTCAAAATGGGCTTTAGCATTTGTTGAAGCCATTTCGACAAGTGCAGCTCCCTTTTCATCCGTCGCAAAACGCACGCTCACGTCTCGTCCCGTTCGCGCTTTTAACACATCCTTCAATAAGCGGTGAATATCATTTCCCAGATCTACACTCAGCAAAACTTCATCAGGAATAAAATTATCCTCGTAATACTGATTGAGTAGCGATGCTAGCCATTCGCGGGCATCCTCATCTGGACTATTCGGGTTTACAGAATTAACAAAATGCGAGCGGTTACCAATAACCCGACCCGCACGAATATGAATAGTTTCAATCATGACTCCGCGTTCATCGCCAAAAAAGCTTACTGCGTCTTGGTCTTTTTCAGAAGTATCATTAATGATCGTCTGTTTCTCGATTATGCTTTTTATGGCAAACATCGAATCTCGCATCTTAGCTGCGACCTCAAACTTTTCTTCGCTGGCATTGACGTGCATTTTTTTTTCTAAATCTTTAATTAACTTTTTACTTCGACCTTTCAAAAAATCTTTAGCCCCTTCGACATCTGAACGGTAATCTTCCACAGAAATCAGTTGCACACAGGGCGCCGTACAACGACCAATTTGATGGGTCATGCAGGGTCTAGTTCTGGTTTTAAAAACATGATCTGTACAATCTCTAATTTTAAACAGACGATTCAAAAAGCGAATGGTTCCAAATACAGCACCACCCGAAGTATAAGGACCAAAATAAAGACTTCCATCTTTTTTAACTTTTCGAGCCAAATACAAGCGCGGAAAATCATTTTGCCAACTCAGCTGAATATAAGGATAGGATTTGTCATCTTTTAAACGAATATTGTACTTCGGACGATGTTTTTTAATTAGCGAAGCTTCAAGCAAAAAAGCTTCGACTTCAGTTTTTGTTAAAACGTATTCAACTTCAAAAATATTAAAAACTAAGGCCTTGGTTTTAGCTGAATGATCTTTAGATTCTGTGAAGTAACTTTTGACTCGGTTTCTTAAATTCTTTGCCTTACCAACATAAATAATTTTATCTAGCTGGTTCTTCATAAGATACACTCCACTTTGTGTGGGGTATTCTTTGATGCGTTCTTTCAAAAGATCAAATTTTTCAGACATCGCTTAGTGATTTACCATCACGAATTTGCAGTTCTAAGATCTGCAAGCGCTTTATATCATCCCGGACTGCTGCTGCGTCTTCAAATTCTAACTGCGATGAAAGCTTTTTCATTTTAATTTTCAGCTTATTAATTTCATCTTGAATTTTGTTAGGTTTTTCAGAAAATTTCTTCATCTGCTCGGCAGTTGTGTCCTTGACGCCCTGGATATCATAAACACTGAGGGCTCCGTCAAACATGTTACCCACACCATCTTGAATTTTTTTACGAATGGTCTTAGGAGTTATGCCATTTTTTTGATTATGTTCTTCTTGAATTTTACGACGGCGATCTGTTTCATCCATCGCTTTTTTCATCGACTGCGTGATTCGATCAGCATAAAGAATAACTCGCCCTTCTACATTCCGTGCTGCACGACCAATGGTTTGAATCAGTGATCTTTCAGAGCGCAGAAACCCTTCTTTGTCGGCATCAGTGATACCCACAAGGCTGACCTCAGGAATATCTAATCCCTCTCGAAGTAAATTAATCCCAACCAAAACATCAAAAACACCCAAGCGCAGATCGCGAATAATTTCAGTACGCTCAATGGTTTCAATATCACTATGCAGGTATTTCACTTTAATGCCGATGGACTCGTAGTACTCCGTCAAGTCCTCAGCGGATCGCTTAGTTAATGTAGTTATTAGAACGCGTTCTTTTTTATCAACTCGAATACGAATTTCTTTCAATAAATCATCCACTTGATTTTTTACTGGCCGAACCTCAATTTGTGGGTCTACCAAACCTGTTGGACGAATAATCATTTCAACAATAAGTCCTTCTGATTTCTCTAATTCATAGACGGCCGGAGTTGCGGAGACATAAACCACTTTATCCATCATTTTTTCAAACTCTTGGAAGTTCAAGGGCCGATTATCCAACGCTGAGGGCAGCCGAAAACCGTGTTCTACCAAAGTCGATTTCCGTGACCTATCGCCGCGGTACATGCCGCCGATCTGTGAAACTGTGACGTGCGATTCATCAATAAAAGTAAGAAAATCTTTTGGAAAGTATTCTAACAAAGTTGGGGGTGGCTCGCCTGGTCCCCGCCCGGTTAAGTGTCTTGAGTAATTTTCAATGCCTTGGCAAAATCCAATTTGCTCCATCATCTCGATATCGTAGTAAGTCCTTTGCTCTAAACGCTGAGCCTCTAGAAAACGCACTTGAGTATTTAATTCTTTCAAACGCTCTAGTAATTCAACCTGGATAGTTTTGATTGCTTTTTTAATATTGTCGTCACCAGTGGCATAGTGCGAACCCGGATAAATTCCGATTTGGTCGACTTCCTCTAATTGACGTGCTGTTAATGGATCAATCCACACAATTTTTTCAACGTAATCACCAAAAAATTCAATACGTAAAGCGCGCTCTTCCTCATAGGGGGGGAAAACTTCGACCACATCACCGCGAACACGAATAGTCCCCCTGGAAAAATCAACATTATTTCGGTTGTACTGAATGCGAATCAATTCTTTTAAAAAATCATCTCGTTTTAACTTGTCGCCATTTTTTACTAAAATCATCATGCCTTCGTAGGCCTCAGGCGATCCTAAACCATAAATGCACGATACCGACGAAACAATAATCACGTCACGACGATCAAATAGGGACCGCGTCGCCGAATGGCGCATCCGATCGATCTGCTCATTAATGGCCGAATCTTTTTCGATAAATGTATCTGAGCTGGGGATGTAGGCTTCCGGCTGATAATAATCGTAATAGGAAACAAAATATTCAACTGCATTTTTTGGAAAGAGTTCTTTAAATTCCGAATACAACTGGGCTGCCAAAGTTTTATTGGGTGCCAGCACAATTGCAGGCATGTTCATTTCAGCTATGACATGCGCCATAGAAAAAGTTTTTCCACTGCCGGTGACTCCAAGCAGTGTTTGATGATTTAATCCTTTTTTAAAATTTTCAATCATCGTGGCTATAGCTGCCGGCTGGTCACCAGCCGGTTTATACTCCGACACCAATTCAAAATTTTTATGAAATGTTTTTTTAGCCACTCAGGTCTTCCTTATTTAATGACTTCCCAAAAACTTCCACTGACTAGATCGCTCACCGCAATATTCATCTT
>JAYUTU010000254.1:0-4910 GCA_043754975.1 Bdellovibrionales bacterium
TGGCTGTCACGGGGTCAGATTGATCTTCCATTTCGTATTCAATAATTTTTTGTACTTGTTCTTTCCAAGGTAGACCTGGATTTAGTTTTGATTCCGCGAGCATGAGATCGACCAACACATCTAATTCCTTTTGCAAAGCCGCAAGCAGTTTCCGCTCTGCTGCAGTACCTAATTGATTTCCTGATTGAAGAGTTAGCTCTTGCAATTTGTCTTGTAGCTCGCGCTTAAGCTCATCGGCTGCAGGCACCACCTGGTGCTGATCGATCATTGCATAAAACGCATCGAAGATCTTACTTTGCACGTTTGAACAGCCCAAGGAATCAGAAATATCTTTCGATGCCTGCTGTACAGATTGACTGTGGGTCTGCGAACAGCCTGCAACTAGAAAACAGATGGCTAACGCAGAAGCCGCCTTGGTAGCGGCCGACAGGAAGTTTGACTTTGATTTTGATGATGAATTTTTCATATCCTATCATCGGAAAATCAGTCGAAAAAATTTAATGTGTCTAAAAGTGATAAAAAGTTTTACGATCTAAAAGAAACATTTTTAACAGCGCCATAGGCGTGTTTGCCAACACGCAGTTTGCAACAAAGACTTTGGTCTAGTTCGCTCTGGTAGCGGCATTTACAGCAATTTTGGGATCAATTTAGATTTTTAATTCAGTGAATATCTGGGGTTCGGCTGACGTATTTAGTGACATGATCAATTAGCGTGCGGCGATCAATGGGCTTTGTTAAGTGATCATCACAACCTGCATTCAAAGAATTTATTTTTTCCTGCTTTAAAGCATGCGCAGTCAACGCAATAATAGGCCGGTCATATCCCTTTTCCCGTAGCTGAGCTGTGGCTTTGTAGCCATCTAACTTGGGCATTTGAATGTCCATCAAAATAATTTCGTAATTATTTGCTAGTGCTTTTGTAACTCCGTCAACTCCATCAAAGGCACAGTCCACGGTGGCACCTGCAGCTATTAAAAATTGTGTTATTAAATTACGATTATCGCTCGAGTCATCAACCACAAGAACATTCATGTTTTTTAAAGCGTTGTGGTAATTTTTCATTGGTATTTCGATCTCTTTAGTCGTTGTGTCTAGGGATTCGACGAGATGTGAATTTCGCGTGCTCTGGGTGCGAATTTCAACAAGAAATGTACTGCCCTCATTCTTTTTACTCTCTAAAATCAGTGCAGTTCCTTGCAAAGCTTTGGCTAGTCGCAGTGACAAAGCTAAACCAAGTCCTGTACCGCCAAAGCGGCGCGATTTTGAACTGTCGACTTGAACAAAGGGTTGAAAAAGTTTTTTGGCCTCATCAGGATCAATACCAATTCCCGTGTCTTTCACTAAACAACGTAACATTCCAATACTGGATTCAAGAGCATCTGGATGCCAGGATATATCCATTTCGACTTTTCCGGCCTGCGTGAATTTGACCGAATTACCCAAAATATTGACCAGGATCTGTCGAAACCGCGTTGGGTCAGTTATAATCTTCGTCGGTATTGGATTTGTGCAGCGGAAATTGAGTTCCAGGCTTTTCTCTTGGGTTTGCACTTCTAATAAACTGTGGAGATCAGTCAATAAACGTGGCAGATCTGTTTCGATTTCTTCAAGTTCCAGATGTCCGGTTTCAACTTTTGAAATATCTAAAATTTCATCGATGATTTTCAATAATAACTGGCCATTTTTTCGAATGGTGGACAAATTTTTAGCTTGGTCCTGAATCGATTGTTCATCACTGAGCATGAGCTCTGTAAAACCTAAAATCGAATTCAGTGGTGTTCTGATTTCATGACTCATGTTTGCCAAAAAATTCGTTTTTGCATTGCTGGCAGCGTCAGCCTGCTGCTGGGCTAAAATAAGTTTCTGTTCTGTTGTTTTACGCTCATGAATATCTGTACAAGTTCCTAGCCACGCAATTATTTCTCCGCTGAAGTGGGTTTCTGCGATGGCTCGTATCAAATGCCAAGTCATTTCACCCGAACGACTTTGAATACGGCATTCCACTTCGAAATCTTCAGCAGTGCCAATATGACTCATCCACGTTTTCAAAAAGTGCCGCAAATCATCTGGATGAAATGCAGTCTGCCAACCGACACCAAGGCTTTGTTGATCAGTTAGCCCAGTTAAGTTAGTCCAGCCTTTGTTAAAATAATCCATGGTGCCGTCTGGTTTTGATCTCCAAACTGCATGCGGAATTGAATTTGCTAAATTTTGGTAACGCTTTAGGCTTTCTACTTCTAATTGAGCCAGTCGTAAATAACGCTCATTCAACGCATTTTCTTTAATCAAGCGCGCTTGGTCTTCAATTTGTTTATTCTTTTCAAACAGATCCGCAAACACGGCCACTTTCGAGCGCAAAATATTTTCATCAAACGGTTTAAATATGTAATCGACAGCTCCGGACTGATACCCTTTAAAAACATAAGTATCATCTTTATTAATAGCGGTCACAAACACGATCGGCACATATTTTCCCTCAGGTAATTGCTTTATTCTTGTGGCGGTTTCAAAACCATCCATTCCTGGCATTTGCACATCGAGTAAAATCACCGCAAAATTATACTTCGGCAAAAGTGCTAGGGCTTCACGGCCTGAACTGGCCGTAATTAAGTTATACCGCGAACTTGACAGTATGGCCTCTAAAGCAATCAGACCATCTGCACGATCATCTACAATAAGAATATCAATACTGCTTTTCATGTCTAATGCACTACCAAATCTTTGGTTTTACTAAGCCAGTTGTACATAATAGCTAGCAGGTCTTTTTCGTCGACCGGTTTTGTTATGTACCCTGAGGCTCCTGCCTCTAAGCATTTTTCGCGGTCGCCCTTCATTGCTTTTGCTGTCAGTGAAATAATTGGAAGATTTAAAAATTCAGGTATCTGCCGAATCTTTCTGGTCGCTTCAAGCCCATCCATTTCTGGCATCATCGTATCCATCAGGACTAAATTCGTATCTGGATTTTTCTTTAAAATATCCAGACCTTCAATTCCATTTTCCGCATACACGACATCCATGCCATGAGATTTTAAAACACTTGTTAACGCAAAAATATTTCGCATATCATCATCAACAACTAAAATTTTAAAATCTTTAAAATCAGCACCACTAGGTAATGGGATAGATTCGATGACAACTTCATTTTCATTACGGTAGTTAGTATTCATTTCAGTACCAACAAATTTAAGCGGCATATACAATGTGAAAGTACTGCCACTGTCGACTGAACTATCAACTGCAATATATCCACCTAAAAGCCGCGCAATTTCTCGACTGATAGTTAGTCCAAGCCCTGTTCCCCCGTATTTACGGCTCGTGGTGCCATCTGCTTGTTGAAAAGCCTCAAAAATCATATTTTGTTTTTCTTCAGGAATTCCAATTCCGGTATCGACAACTTTGAATAAAATCACGTCTGTTTTATTTAAGTGCTCTAGCGGAAGTTTTTCTTTTTTATCAGCAGCCAATACTTCTAACCGTACTTTTCCTTTTTCAGTAAATTTGAAAGCATTCGAAAGCAGGTTTTTAAGAATTTGCTGCAATCGATTTTCATCTGTGAATAGTGTGCGCGGTAGCTTCTCATCCACTTTAATTTCAAACTCTAAGGATTTATGTTCAGCAACTGGACGAAATGTTTGCTCTAAATAGTCTTCAATTTCTGCAATTGGTATGTCCTTCGGACTGACTGGCATTTTTCCAGCTTCTACTTTAGAAAGATCTAAAATTTCATTGATTAATGCCAGTAGATCCTGGCCCGCAGAATAGACTGTCTTTGCAAATTTCACTTGCTCGGCAGTTAAATTCTTATCTTTATTATTCGCTAATGTTTTAGATAAAATAAGTAAGCTATTCAGCGGCGTGCGTAGCTCATGGGACATATTTGCAAGGAACTCAGATTTGTACTTTGAAATCAGTGACAACTGCTCGGCCTTTTCCTCAAGAGATAATGAAGCCAATTCGACTTCGTGATTTTTAACCTCTAACAGCTTGGCTTTGTCCTCAAGCTCTTTTGCCTGGGCTTCAAGTTCTGCATTCGAACGCTTAAGCTCTTGCAATAACTCTTCAGTTCTCATGGAACTAGAAATCATGTTGAGAATAACACCCACTGAATCCATTAACTGATAAAGAAAGTTCACGTAATTTTGATTAAATGGCTTAAGCGAAGCTAATTCGATCACAGCCTTCAGATCACCTTCAAAAAGAACTGGCAAAACAATCACATTTTCTGGTTTCATAGATGCCGTACTTGAACTAATCATCGAATAATCATCCGACGGGCGATCAAGTAAAATTGGCTTTTTTTCAAATGCACATTGGCCCACAAGGCCTTCTTTGAGAACATACTTATTGGAAACATTTTTTCTGACCGTAAAAGCGTAGCTTGCAATCAGATTTAAAACTGTTTCCTCGTTCTCAGTTTCAGCCATAAAGAATGTGCCCTGACTGGCCCCAACTAGGGGAGTTAATTCAGACATAATTAATTGAGCCACGGCAGTGATGCTTCGCTGCCCTTGCATCATCCCTGAGAACTTTGCCAAATTTGTTTTTAGCCAATCCTGCTCGTTATTAATTTCAGTCGTATTTTTTAAATTAGAAATCATTTGATTGATATTATTTTTAAGTGCTGCAACTTCTCCTTGAGCTTCGACCGAAACACTGCGAGTTAAATCGCCCTTGGTAACAGCTGTAGAAACTTCTGCAATCGCTCGAACTTGCGACGTTAAATTTCCAGCTAACTGATTCACGTTGTCTGTTAAATCCTTCCATGTGCCTGCAGCGCCAGGAACCTTGGCTTGCCCGCCAAGCTTGCCTTCAATACCCACTTCACGAGCCACTGTTGTCACTTGATCCGCAAACGTTCTCAGTGTGTCTGTCATCGAATTGATTGTTTCCGCTAAAGCTGCAACTTCTCC
>JAYUTU010000255.1:0-2258 GCA_043754975.1 Bdellovibrionales bacterium
CCGTTAATGACGTAGTGATCCCCTTGCTTTACAGCCGTTGTCATCATGCCTAAAACATCAGTCCCGTAATCCGGTTCTGACATGGCCATAGAACCAATATGTTCGCCACTAGATAATTTTGGTAAATACTTTTGCTTTTGCTCTTCCGAGCCGTTCACTGCCAAATTATTTACAGCTAAAAGGGAGTGCGCCAAGTAAGCTAAACAAAAACCTGGATCACTTGCCGACAGCTCTTCATGCACCAGAACAACTGCTGATGCATCCATTTCAACGCCGCCATATTTTTCGGGAACTGTGATCCCATGTAGGCCCAGGTCACCTAATTTTTTAAATAAATTCAAATTAAATTTTTCTGCGCGATCTGAGGCGTGGGCTTGGGGCTCAACTTCAGAATCTACAAACTGTTTTAAAGTTTCGCGGAGCATTTTATGTTCGTCGGTGGGATTTAATAAATCAAAATTTTTCCAGGCAGACATCAGTGACCCTCATTGCATTTTGCTGTTCCGGCATTTCCGGTATTTTCGAACCTTGACTGTTCAAGCAGACTGTAGCAGCAATGTGAACCGTGATAAAGATTTTTAGTGGGCCCCTACCGTCGTTTAAAAAGGAATCATGCCTATGAAAGCATCAATACTTGCTGTGGGAACAGAAATCACAACTGGCCAAATTTTAAATAAAAATGCTCAGTCCCTATCGCAGAAATTAATTCCGCTTGGCATTCACGTTTCCTTTCAATTAGCAGTCCCCGACGACCGTCAACTTATTTTCGATGCGCTCACAGTTGCTGAAACGCAGTCCGATATTATTTTCGTGACTGGTGGGTTGGGACCAACTTCGGATGATTTTACCCGCGAGCTTATTTCTGAATGGGCGCAGTTACCACTGCAGTTTCACGAATCGTCTTGGGCTCACGTGCAAGAGCGCCTGACCTCGCGTGGCTTTAGTGTTCGGGACATGCAGCGCCAACAATGTTTTTTCCCTGCCACTTCTGAAATAATGAAAAATTCACAAGGAACAGCAAATGCTTTTTATTTTGAAATTGCTAAACCAACAGGCTTGAAAACAGTTTTTGTTTTGCCCGGACCGCCGCGGGAAATTGAATCCATTTGGAATGAGCACATCGCTATTTATTTGAAAAAGAAAACGCTCCATTTAATCCGCTCAGTAACTAAATCCTGGGATACGATGGGCATGGGTGAATCCGATGTTGCAGACTTAGTCGAGACCGAAGTGAAAAATTTTTCCGATTTACGCGATTTAAATGTAGTTCAAATAGGTTACCGCGTTCACTTACCCTATGTTGAGGTCAAAATCACTTTTGCTGAGTCCCAACTTGCAAAGGTTCAGCCGTTGTTAATTGCAATAGATGTCACTCTCAAGAAAATTACGGTCAGTAAAGATTTTGTGGATTTAGCGACTGACTTGTTTCAAAATCTGCAGTCGATTGATTTTGCAATTTATGATTTTGTC
Source organism: Bdellovibrionales bacterium (assembly GCA_043754975.1). Classification (GTDB taxonomy): domain Bacteria; phylum Bdellovibrionota; class Bdellovibrionia; order Bdellovibrionales; family Bdellovibrionaceae; genus Pseudobdellovibrio. Next base: position 1,471 of record JAYUTU010000255.1, read on the forward strand.
AGTGATGGATTTCTACTTCAGCGGATGCAGTCTCATCTAAAGACGCAGAAAAATTTTAGCTGGCGTCAGTCAAGCACCAGTTTGCCGCCTGACTTTTTTGATCAAGAAACTAATTTCATTGCTCTATTGCCATTGGGCGAAGATCAAAAATGTCTGTTCATTTTTGATCTCGGTGGTAAAAGACGCCAACTGGTTTTAGAATCTCCATTTAAGTCCACTTTAATGTCGGATCGGCGCCGGCAGTATTTCGCTGAAATGGCAATTATCCAAGCTGCTAAACTTAAGGCTAGTTGCAACACTGCCTCAAATTGAGAACTTAAATAGAAATAGGCTTGCACTTAAAGTTGCACTCGCCGGGCTCCGATATCATCACTAGCGAATGTTTAAAAACCGATAGTCTTTGAAAAGGGTCACGGCTTATGTTCAATTTTTCATCTTGGTCACTGATTAAGAAAAGCCTAATTGGTCTTAACTTAATTTCTTTCACTCTCACACTTTCTGCGGGAACTCTGGCCTTCGAACATCTGAACTCACGCGGCAAAAAATCAATTGATCAAAAAATCCAATCCTTGGTTGATTACGTTAAGTTTTCGACAGCAAATGCGATTTGGAATTTCGACACAGTACTTTTAAAATCTTTTTCTGACCAGCTCATCACCGATACCGATATTTTAGGTGCAGAGTTTTTTGACAAAAGTAATAAAGTTGTTGCAGCTTCTGAAAAACAGCCACTGGCCGGCTTGCTTTTTATAGAACGACCCGTCATGTCGCCGACAAAAGCTGATGAG
>JAYUTU010000256.1:0-4876 GCA_043754975.1 Bdellovibrionales bacterium
ACCGCCACCAGCGCCACCGCCAGTACCGCCGCCAAATGTGCCGCCTGCTCCGGGGCTATTAATTCCGCCACCGTCATAGCCGCCATTTCCGCCAAGTAATGAAGCACCCGGAGTCGGTTGAGTTCTACCACCACCGCCCGCCTGGGATAGCTGACCCGCTGTTCCACCTGTGATTTGTGTTCCACCTGTCCCAGGAGACAAAGCATTTGAATTTGCGGTTCCAGATTCACCGATTGCAGCACCACCAGCACCACCAGCACCAGATGGTGGATTATTTCCATTATCGCCAGCACCGCCACCGCCGCCGCCGGCAGCTACCGCTTGAACGCTGGCTCCGGAATCCAGTACAGCGCTGTAGCCGCCACCACCAGCGCCTGAGCCAATAAGTCCAACGGCATCATAAACTCCACCACCACCGCCACCACCCACACGGATTGTGTAAAGCGCACCTGGAGTTATATTTATTCTGACTTCAGCGTATCCCGCACCACCACCAGCCGCACCGCCGACTGCAAGACCGCCACCGCCACTGCCACCGCCGCCGCCCCAGGCAAGAATTTGCATTTTTTTGCACTGGGCGGGAATGGTGTATGTTACTTCAACTCCCGTATAAACAAAAATAACCGGGCCCGGAACACAAAGATTTTTCCAAAATGAAAAAGGAATTAAAACCTGACCACTAGCCGTAGTTAGAAATAACGACGTGACAGTTCCCAACAAAAATAAAAACTTCATAACGAATAGGATATCGTCGTTCAGGGTGGTGGTCAATGCGTCGATCGGCTTCGAATTCAGTGCTGAAAAAACCTAATTCAGGATCAATCCCTGTCCTAATCTGAGACTTTAAATGACGCTGCCGTCTTGCAGTTCGATAACCATGTCATATCCATCTAAGGTCGATAACCGATGTGCGATAGTGACTAAAGTAATTCCGTCCAAAGATTCGCGAATTACCTTTTGTACCAAAGCATCGGTTTCAACATCAACGCTGGCTGTGGCTTCATCTAGAAAAATAATTTTTACTTTCATGAGCAGTGCGCGAGCTAAACAAATTAGCTGCTTCTGGCCCTGTGATAAATTGGAACCATTTTCGGAAATTTTAAAATCTAAAAGTCCACTCAGGCTGCGGACATACTTTTCTAATGACACTTTTCGTAAAACAGCCCACACCTGATCGTCAGTGGCTTCATTATAGCGATCAATATTACTGCGCAGTGTTCCCATAAATAAATTTGGATCTTGCGGAATAACTGCCAAATTTTTTCTTAAGCTTTCTAATGGCAAACTGCGAATAGCTTCGCCGTTAAATAAGATCTCTCCGGATTCTGTGTCAACAAAGCGGTAAACAGACTGAAAAATGGTGGATTTGCCAGAACCTGTTCGACCAACAAGACCGGCCCGTGTGCCCGAAGGAATCAAGAAATTGACATTTTTTAAAACTAGCGGCAAATGGTCGGCGTAACGAACATTAACATTTTTAAATTCTAAATCCCCAGACTGTGGCCACAGTGCAGGAGCTGCTTTTATATTTTTTGTCTCTTCGTGGGGTAATCGCGAATAAAATTTGAGTCGCTCCACCGACGTCATGCGCGATTCAAGATCCGAAAAAATACGCACTCCCCAATTTAAATGCCGCCAAAAATCGATGGAATACAAAGTCACTAATCCAGCAGTTCCCGCAGCGATGAATCCGCTGTGGCTTCCGTAGATAATGAAGCCACAGGTCAACATGGAAATCGTAGCTCCGATAAGTGGTATCCGCACTGAAAACCAACGGTTCACTGAATAATGGGTATAAAACATTTGCGTTGAATTTTTTAGTTTTAAATAAAACTGCTCCATCGCCCAGTCAGTTTTATCGAACGCCCTAATGACACTCAGTCCTTGTAGTGTTTCTTTAAAATGGGCGTAGCGCGGTGACCTAGATAGTGAATCCAAACGTTTCACTTCACGAGCAACGCGGCGGTAATCATTTTGTACTTTGTAATAAATAAATAGCACGGGTACCAAAACAACAATTACCCAGGGTAAAATGAAAACAATCAAACAGAACGAGCTCACGACATGAAAAAGCGCATGAATTGTGTGATCGAAACTCCACTGCAAGTGAATATCAACAGACTCAACATCCCGAGAAAATCGCTGCAGAATTCGACCCACCGGAGTGCTATCGAAAAAACGCATCCGAGTAAACATCACCGCTTTTAGCATGGTGTCGTGAAAATACTGGCCGGCTTTAATTCCACGCGACGCCCAGAACCAGTTACTGGCAAAAGCCACCAGCATCGTACCAAGCCCCAGAACTCCATAGATCAAAATAATATCTACAGCCTTAAACTCAGTCAGGCGTTCTGATTGCGATAACCAAAATTTTTGCAACATCGGAGTCGCAACAACGGCTACTGCGCCAAAAAATAATAACCCAAGTATCCAGTACCTTGATTTTCCGGAGCCACCCAATGCTTTGATATAGTCTATATACACAGACTTTTCCACAGCGCCAATCGAGCGGTCCTCATCGTCTGTAATTCTAGATTCTGTACTGGTTGTCTGAGTGGATGGTATGCGTAAAGCGGCAGTTTTTATTTCTAGGCCATTTGATTTTTCTAAGCTTTTGTTATCTTCATGGGTTTTTAAAAACTTTTGAAATGGCTGACATGTTCTATTTAAAAATTCAAACGATCCCACAAAGTTTTCACCGTCTTGGAGAAAAATAATCTGATCGAAGCGGCTCAAACTATTTAATCTGTGAGTTACCATCACTCGCGTTTTAAATTTCCAGAGACCAAAAATTAATCGCTCACACAGTAAATCCTCAGTTACTGGATCTACTGCTGAAAGTGGATCATCTAAAAGCAAAACTTCAGATTGTGAAAAAGCCGCCCTGGCTAAGCTTACACGTTGTTTTTGCCCACCAGATAAATTAACTCCTTTTTCGCCGATTTCTGTCGCAAGGCCTGCAGGCCAAGCCTCTAAATCGTATTCCAAAGCAGCCGCGAACAAAACTTCATTCATTTTTGCCGGGCTCTGAGTGCCAGAGTCCGAGCCAGTGCCAGTGCCAGTGCCAAAAATAATATTTTCTTTCAGTGACGCATTTACAATAAATGCATCCTGCGGAACGTAGGCTTTTTTAAAGTCGCGCTGAAAACGAATTTCGCCTGTGCCACAGGGTATTTCAGATAGCAAAAGCTGCAGCAGTGTTGATTTGCCACTGCCAACGGGTCCAACTATAGCCACAGATTGGCCTTGGGCTACTGATAAATTTAAATTCTGAAACAGAGGCTTTTGAGCGGAATAATTAAAATGAATAGACTTTAATTCAATAAGATTTTTTTGATCGCGGAACCACTGTACAGTCGTCGGCACATGTTCAGAGTTGAGAAATTTAATAATCCGGTCAGAACTGACTAAGATATTGATAAAACGGCTGATAAATTTAGACAGTCCACCGAAGTGATCCTCCATGATTGAAAAAATTGAAATGCAGGTGAAAATAAGCGCCAAATCAATTTGATACCCGCGCAAAACGTGCGTCAGCAGCGCTGCAAATAGCACGACTGAAGTTATCGAGGTATAGATTAGTCCCCAAAACACCTCGGCTTTTGCCAACTGGTATCTTGAGTTAACTTCTTGGTGCCGAACACGATTAACTTCGGACAGCACACTTTTTTCCCAGACAAAATATTTTACAACACGAATGGCATTCATCACTTGAGTCATCAGAGTCATCCGCTGATCACGAAAGGACATCATTTGATCTTCCAAATGCATAAAACGTTTTGAAAGTTTATTAGTTATAGGAATCAGTAACAGCATAACGACCAGGGCCACGGCAGCTGACCATCCCAAAAAATAGAATAGTGATGCCGTACACCCCAGCAACAATATGGCTGCATTTGTTAAATCGATGACTGTGATGGACGAATCTGCAATCGCATCGGAATCAGCACTCATAAAATTAACGACGTCACCAACCGGAAATTTATTTTTAGCACTGCTTGAAAGTTTTAATGCATGAGAAAATATTTTTTTATTAACAATATTGGTGGTGATTTGATTGAACTGCAGAGTCCGAAAAAAATAGTGCTGGATAATTATTCCCTGCCCGCCACCGCAAAGTCCAAACCCCATTGCTAAAAATGCCAATTCGATGAGTTCAGCTTGAGCAAATGATCCCGCCTGCAGACGAGTTATGAATGCATGAACTAAAAATGGGGTCGCAAAAGACAGCGCACTGGCTACTGTCTGAAATAGAATTGCGCGACTGGATGTCGGCCAGGAAATTTTAAATAGACTGCGTAAGAAAACTTTACGATCACTCCAGTTTAAATTTTCTTCGTCCCACGGAATATGTTTTGGATCTAGATGTTTTGGTAAATCTAAACGATCTTCGGCCTGAACGACGCGTGCGCGGCCGATTTCAATAAGAGATTGAGCTTTAGAAAACAGAATGTCTGGAAAAGGCATCCTGGTAGAGTCTACGACTTACAAATTTTGGTCAATAGACCCTTTGTCAGAAATTTTCACTGCTAAGTCCAGTTGTCGTCCTTGGCTTTTAATAGACGACTGGGGAAACTGAACAACCCGGCTTTGCAGCTTTGTAAAAATGGGCTCTTTGATAGCTAGGTGATTGTCCTGCAACACGCATTGACGCGCAACTTTGGCATTTTGATTTATAATAATTGGAGCTTTGATATTCGCTGTCATTTGCGTCGGATCATCGGGAATCGTGATGATGTTGTAGTAGAATGCGGAGTCCAAATTTTTGAGCTTCAGAGCCTCAAGGTCATTGCGATTTAATGAAATTGCGTACTTGTGACCGAAGATCTCGGGCTCAAGTACTGGAAAAGCTACCGTTGGAAGTTCGCAACTTTGT
>JAYUTU010000257.1:0-4873 GCA_043754975.1 Bdellovibrionales bacterium
ACCACCAGCAGTTGACCGTACATTTTCTAAAACAGTGTGTGAACTTTTAAATTTTTGAGTGTCGGCACCAGCTCCAGTTATTTTGTTCATAGCATTCCAAAAAGTTTCAAAATTTAATGGTGCAGTGGCACATGTCGAACCGCATGCATTTGCCAGTTTAAAAAATCCCCTAGTAATAGCGCCTTCGCGAAAATGGCCTTCGCCGCGGTATCTTCCAGCGTCCACTTTATCAAAAGCGCTACCCTGGTTTGGACCCTCTTGCCATGAATCGGGATTAGCACCTGATTTTTTTAAATCAAACATAAAGCCGGTTCCGTTACCAATATTCAATTGCGAGTCTGAAAAACCAGATGTCGAAGATAAAAATGACCATTTTTTTGCTGTGGCATTTGCGATGAAGCCGGCTTCAACCATTTTGTTTTCAAATTCAGGATTGATTTGCGATAATGAATTGTACATCACCTGCGAGGCCATAAAGTTCGCCCAACCTTCAGACCAGGCCAGCCGCGGATCAATGCGCGAAACCAAAGCGTGTGTGCCCCCGGGTGTTAATAGCTGACCGCAGTTGTCCTCGATAAAATGCGAAAGCTCGTGAATTATGACGTAGTCATCGAAATGATCTGTATTTTCAAAACTGGTATTTCCCAGTCGGCCGCCAGTTATAAACAATGATTTATCACCGGCTTGGTCGTAGTACGAGTTGCTACCTAACGTGGAAGAGTCAGCTTCAGGATATAAATACTGAAACGGATTGAAACCAGCTTTCCAGTACGTATTTATTTTTTTGTTCAAACACTGAGTATCCACAGTTCCCGTATTATTTTTTATATACAAATACGTCGTGTAAATATCATTCAAAATATTAAAAGCGCCACCATTAGTTTCATCAGATTCTGTTTGTCGGGCATAGGCAATTAAACTCAGTGAAAGATCATCGACTCCATTCGAAAATAAATTTTTTGCTAAAATATAAAGTTGATTTGTATAGATATCTTTTTTAACCGAGGCATTCAGTTGAAATAGTGGTTTACCAGGTGCAGCCAAAGAAATAGTGCTGCGTGAGCGCACTTGGACTGAATACGTGTCTGGGGTTGCAGGTATCAGTAGATCAGAGATTCCATCTGTTGCCTTAAGGATGCCAGTGTCATTTGTTCGCCCACATTGAACAATTTGATTTTTCGAATTGTAAATAGCGACCTCGGCTTGGCGGATCGGAAGAGCTGATTGCAGCGGATCACCCAAAGTTAAATTTTTGAGTTCAGGAAGTTGAGTCGTTGGATTTGGCTGCACCACGAGATTGATTCCACGCTTAAAAAAAGTCGCAGTTCCCACCACCTTGACTGAAGTGGCGTAAGTAAAATTGTCCGCGCACAGTGCGGCTTCAGAAGTTGTAGACAAGTATTGAAAATACTGAGTATTTTCAATACCGCCACAACCTGTAAAGGAAATAAATAGTAAGCCAATAATTAGCGATTTTAGAATTGGATTCACTGTGTATTTATCGGATTTTTTGAGTCCATGCTGCAGTCTCAGACTGAGATTTTTTATCTGAAGCGGTCTAGGTTAAGTCTAGCTAAAAACAAGTGAAACTGAGGAAGAAAAAATAAAAAAAGGTCCGTAGACAACTCTGAAAGATAAACCTCTTTTTTGCAAGGTGGGTGACCATGATAACAACTTTAGGCTTCTTGCTACGAGGCAAGCTTGCACACCATTGTCAGGGACAGTCCCCAATATTATGCTTGTAAGGTTTATTTTCGATGAGTATTACGCCTATCGAACCCCCAACTAAATAGTAACCGAAGCAGTCAAAAAAGTCCATGCTTCAGGACTTCAGTTTACGCAATATTATCCGATTAATTGGGATGCTATTAAAACTTGATTTTTATTTTCCGTTCGTCGTATTTTTTTGTGGTCTAGTAACCAGCTTGGTGCTTGAGATTCCTGCGTTAATTGCTATTGCGCGCAAAGAAATGCCGTCCCATTATGCGAATCTAATAGCCCATCAAAAAATAGCTTGGATTTCACTTTTTGTTGGAGGCATTTGGTCTCTACAAAATCTGTGGTTTTCTTGATTGACAGCAGGGGGCGGGCTGCTAAGGTCCTCCCATGTCGCAAGACACTTCGAACACCACTTTTGAAACCAGCAATTCTTCATCGAATAAAAATCGGGATGCGGTTGTTTATTCTGTTGAGCAGCTGAATGTCACGATTCGACAAACCCTAGAAAATCAACTGGGTATAATTTGGTTACAAGCTGAAATTTCGAATTTCAAACCACACACATCAGGCCACTTTTATTTTTCATTAAAAGATTCAAAGGCACAGATTTCTGCGATCATGTTTCGGGGCTCCAATTCGAAACTGAAATTTAAACCCCATGATGGCCTTGAGGTCATCGTGCGCGGTCGAATTACTGTTTACGAACCTCGTGGGACCTATCAAATTATTTGTGAAACAATGGAGCCCGTGGGCGCAGGTGCTTTACAAAAACAATTTGAACAACTTAAAGAAAAGCTAAAGCTTGAGGGTTTATTTGATTCTTTGCGAAAAAAGGTCCTGCCCTCTTTTCCAAAGCACATCGCAGTAGTCACTTCGCCAACGGGCGCTGCGATTCAAGATATACTCAACATCATGAAGCGTCGTGCACCCCATGTCGCTGTCACAGTAGTGCCCGCAGTCGTTCAGGGCGCGGCAGCTGCTCCGCAATTACGCGAGGCCTTTACAAAAGCTGTGATGCTTCAACCCGACGTTATAATAATTGGGCGCGGTGGCGGATCCATAGAGGACATGTGGTGTTTTAATGACGAAGCGTTAGCCCGTTTAATTTCTAGCTGTGACATTCCGGTCATTTCAGCCGTTGGTCACGAGATTGATTTTACAATCTGTGATTTTGTTGCCGATCTGCGAGCGCCGACACCGTCTGCGGCAGCAGAGCTTGTTGCTAAAAGCTCGACAGAACTTTTACAAAAGCTAAATCAGTGGGAACGGTTGATTCGGAACTCATTTGAAAAAATATTTCGTCTTAAAGTGCAAGCGGCGGTGAATGTTGGCAAAAGGCTAATTGATCCAAAAAGAAAATTGATGGATTACAGCGTTAGAAATGATGAACTGTTCAGTCGTTTGGAACAAGCCACTAAAGTGTATTTGACTCATCAGCGGAAAGATCTGAATTTACTGCAGCAACGAATGGTTTCTCCAGTGCAATTGGTCCAGAAATTAAAAATTAGTAATGACCATCTAAAATTAAGATTACTGGCGGAGACCAAAAAAAATATAACGAATTCCCATGTTCATGTAAAATCTTTGATGAGCTTGCTGGATTCACTCAGCCCACTGCGTGTTGTCGATCGTGGGTTTTCGATCACCCAAAAAAATAATAAAGTTATAAAATCAGTTTCGGAAGTTAAAATTGGCGATGACATCGCCGTGCGTGTCACCGACGGCTACATCCAAGCTACAGTAAAAGGAGTCCAGAATGGATTTTGAAAAAAAATTATCGCGATTAGAAGAAATAGTGCAAAAAATGGAAGGCGGCGACCTAACCCTTGATGACTCGCTGAAGCTTTTTGAAGAAGGAATTAAACTTTCCCGTGACTGCCAAGGGCAGCTTACAAAAGCCGAGGCCCAAGTTAAAAAGCTGGTCGCCATCGACAGTTCAGGAAAAGCAACTACAGAGCCCTTTAAAGACGAAGAGTCATGACCGAGCTTCTTAGGTCTGAAAACTCGCTTTTCTTAGCCCAGTTTGAATCTAGTTTAGACACTTATTTGGCTGTTCAGGGAGATTCTAAACTAATTGATAGCATCAAATATTCGTTAAAATCCAAAGGGAAGCGCTTTCGTCCGTTTCTTTCGTATCTAGTTTCAAAACTTTTCGCTAAAAGTTTTGAGTCAGTAAAGTCGTGGTGTCTAGCAATTGAATTCATTCACACATACTCTTTAATTCATGATGATTTACCATCTATGGACAATGATGATTTTCGACGGGGAAAGCCTACGAATCATAAAGTTTTCGGTGACGACATTGCTTTATTAGCAGGGGATTCATTGATCAGTGAGGCTTTCAAAGTTATTGCTGAGGACAGATCCATGTCAGCGACGATGAAAATTAAACTTGTTCAAATTTTGGCAGAAAAGATTGGTCCAGCGGGAATGGTTGGCGGCCAAGTGCTGGACATGAAAGCCAATCATCAATTGCAAATTGAAGAGCTCAAGCACTTACACATTCTGAAAACAGGTAATTTGATCCAAGCAGCTGCACTTGGTTCAGCGATTATAGCAGAAATGTCGGCACCTCAAGTGGATCAAATTGGTAACTTTGCATTGCACTTAGGCCTGGCATTTCAGATCAAAGATGATTTGTTAGATTACAATTCTGAAAAACAGGATTTTAAAAATTATGTTCATATTTTGGGTCATGATATTGCGAACAGCGAGTTAGCAATGCATTCGAGCACAGCATTGAATTATATGGCTGATTTTCCAAACCCACAGCTGCTCACGGATTTAATTCAGTACAACCTGGCACGGAATTCATAAGTGCGTTTAGATTTGCTTTTGGTAGAAAAAAAATTAGTAAGTTCAAGGACCCAAGCCCAGGATTTGATCAAGGCTGGCTTTGTTATTTTGCAAGATGGAGCAAGTGAAAAAATTTTAACAAAAGCAAATCTGCAAATTTCTGAAGAGCAGGCGTCACGTATTCGCATTACTAAAAATGATCTGCAAAAATATGTGTCTCGGGGTGGAACAAAATTAGAAAACGCAGTCAGAAAATTAAATCTTCAATGCGCCAATAAATGCGTTCTTGATGTTGGCCAATCGACTGGTGGTTTTACAGATTTTCTAATTCAAAATAATGCTAGCAGCGTTGTTGGTA
>JAYUTU010000258.1:0-11194 GCA_043754975.1 Bdellovibrionales bacterium
ATTTTCATATTGATTTCAGAATCAGGATTACACTGTACAAGCAGATCGCCCTGTAGCGGCCGTGAGCTAAAAAGATAACCGATTATTAGAGTAAATACGATGGTAAGAGTTAGGCGTAGATGCATAATTTTAACTTTATTTGGACTAGTATAAAAATGGTAGGGAGTACAGGATTCGAACCTGCGACATCCACCTTGTAAGGGTGGCGCTCTACCAACTGAGCTAACTCCCTGCAAATCCTATCTGGTTGGTCCTAGATAGGGGTTAAACGAAACAAAGATATATAGCCCGAGCTGTGGACTCAAGTTATTTTTAGTGGCCCGCTGGTCTTTTGCAAATTGTCTCAATAGATTTTGAAACCTTTTTAAGCAGCATCAGTTGGACTTCGTTCGTCACTGGTGCGCCTGAAATAGATGACAAGCTTCTTTGGCCGATGACTTCCATGGAAGCTGCTAGGACCTGGTCTCCGCAAGCTACAGTATCATCTGACAACTGTTTTGTATCGAATAGACCCAGGGTCAGGCGGTAACGTAAAGTGCGGTCAGAAATCACACCGCGCACGATGTTTTTTTCCGATGAACCTACGAAACCTACTCCGGATGCTAGGGCTTTATTGCAGTTATCAGTGGAAAATTTTGTGATGTTTAAAATTTTACCTTTTTTATTCTGCCCGGTGACTTTCATTTTAAAGTACACGCCAGAGGTGTCCGTGCTGAGTCTCCAGATGCCCTGGATGTTATCCCATGGGAATGGCTGCGCGTACTGCCATGGCCAGGTATCGACTCCGCCTAGGGCTTGTATTGTACAAATCTGTTGCGAGTGGGCAGACAGGCTGGTTAAAAAAATTAAGCTTAAGCTCATTAACAATGTCTTCATAGGGCCCCCTCGGCTCTGTTTTCGACCATTTGTATTTTTGATGATTTATTTAGATAATAACCGTTTTTTGCTCTGAATATGTACTTAGGCTTATCGTAGTCAGGCTCAATTAATTTACGTAAGCGCTTTATAGTCACGTAAATCTTGTTGTCGTGAACCGCTGGATCGTAATTTTGTTTCCAGACGTGTTCGACCAAATACTCTTTCGAGAAAATTTGACCCTGATTGCCAATGAAAAGCTTTAATAAGTCTAAAAGAATAAATTGATTTTTGAAGTCAATCTTACCCACATTTTTTTCCACAACCGAGTGGTTGTCTAAGTCGAAAATTAAATCGGCCGAGCCCTTAGAGTCAGCCTCCATCGAAGTTAAATACTTAGAGATTTGCTTCAATGCCCGTTTATTATTTTCAGGATCTAACGCTTTGTAGGCAAGATTTAGATAAACCTTGGCAGCATCTTTCTGGCCCATCTCGAAAAGCACAATACCAATATTTGAAAGTACCCCAACAGCTAAAGTTAACTGCTTGGTGTTTTTGAGCTCCTCGTATGCAATCCACAGAACTTCGATGGCTTGTTCATGCTTTTTTAAATCGAGAAGGATTAAGGCATTTGTGTTTGCAGACGCTGCTTTTAGCTCGGAGATATTTAACACCTGAAGGAAAATGTTTAAATTATAAATTTCTTTTAAAGCATCTTCGTATTTTTTTAATTGTTTGTAACAGATAGCTAAACCAAGAATTGCGTAGCACATGTCTTCTTTACTGTCTTTTTCAAGCGCCAGTGTGAGTGCTTTTTTTAGATATTCGATCGCGTTCTCAGGCTGGTTACGAAAGCTAGAGCACAAACCCAAAATATAATAGGTTTTCGAATTTAATTCGATGCCTTCGCGAATGACCAGATCATGCAATGTTTCTTTGATCTGGGTGATTTTATCGAAATCTTCGCGTTCAGCATAAATGCGCAATGAGTTCTGCAAACATTTTAAGTAATCTTCATAGTTTTTTTCGCTTAGGTATAGCTGTGCGGCCTCTAGTAACTTTGGTAATGCCAAAGTATAGTCGCCGCGATCACAATAAAGTTTTCCAGTTTCAAAAAGTCGCGCTGCTTGATTCATTAAATTAATACACCCTTGATTGAGTCGTATTTCTTACAGAGTCTTAAATGGAAGGTCAATTAAGAAACCCAAAAAAAGGCGTGGTTTTTTTTAGACACAGCTAAGTCATTAAAAGGACTGGCATTTAAACACGGTCAAAAGAGTTTAAGAATTTTTAACAGTCAGTTGCAATAACTAGCAGACATAAAAAAACCCGAAATCTTTTAAAATTTCGGGTTTTACTTAACTTTCTCAAACTTAATTTTCTCAAAGTGCCTATCTGCTCAAGCAAGTGCTCGAGCAGATACGTAAATCTGCTGACTAGTGCGTCGTATGAATATGTTGGCCAGTGTAATTGGCCTTAATACCCAGTTCGCGCTCGTGCTGGAACTTAAAAAGTTCTTTTGGATTTTTTATATCTAAAGCATTAATCAAAACCTGATCAACGTGATCTACCAAAATAATTTTCAGCTCTTTTACGACTTCTTTTGGAATATCTTTTAAATCCTTTTCATTATCCTTTGGACAAATGATCGTTTTAATTCCACCACGGTGGGCTGCTAAGATTTTTTCTTTTAAGCCACCGATTGGTAAAACTTTTCCACGTAGTGAAATTTCGCCAGTCATCGCGACTGTGCGCTTAACCGGAATTTTCATCATCGAAGATACGATCGAAGTCGTTAATGCTACACCTGCAGAAGGCCCATCTTTCGGAGTGGCTCCATCTGGAAAGTGAATATGCACGTCAACGTTGGCGTAGTATTCTTTATCCAGTCCAAAAAGCGGTCCACGTGAACGTACGTAGCTCATGGCTGCTGTGCAAGACTCTTTCATCACGTCGCCTAACTGCCCAGTGACTGTGAATTTGCCTTTGCCAGGAACTGTACTGACTTCGACAGCTAATAGATCGCCGCCGACTTCGGTCCACGCCATTCCGTTTGTCAGACCAATTTCATTTTGCTTTTCAATTTCTCCGTATTTGTATTTGTGCGCTCCCAATAATTCGACCAATTTTTCTGGGGTAACCACGTATCCGTCAGATTTTTTAGCTGAAGTTTTTTTACCTTTAACAGTTTTACCTTTGGTCACTTTTGCAGGTTTATCGGAGCCAGTCTTTTTAAAATCAGCAAGAGTTTCAGACATCACGATATCTTTGGCTACTTTCCTGAAAACGTTGGCTAGCTGGCGCTCGAGATTACGCACTCCAGATTCCCGCGTGTAATAACGAATGACATCGCGTAACGCTTTGTCATTAATGGAAATGCGGTAATCTTTTAAGCCGTGGTTTTCAATTTGCTTCGGCACTAAGTAGTTCTTCGCAATATGAAATTTTTCCTGCTCGATGTAACCCTCTAAGTAGATGATTTCCATACGGTCTAACAACGGACGGGGAACTGTTCCTAAATTATTTGCGGTCGCGATAAACATGACCTTCGATAAATCGTATTCAAGCTCGAGGTAGTGATCCGAAAAATTTGCATTTTGCTCTGGGTCTAAAACCTCAAGCATTGCAGACGCTGGGTCACCCCGGAAGTCATTGGCCATTTTATCGATTTCGTCCAGCAATACCACGGGATTGCCTTTGTCCACTTTGCGTAATGCTTGCAGAATTTTACCTGGCATGGCGCCGACATAGGTTTTTCTATGGCCACGAATTTCAGCCTCATCCCGAACACCGCCTAAGGATATGCGAGCAAAAGAGCGATTCAGCGAGCTTGCAATCGAGCGCGCTAACGACGTCTTACCCACGCCCGGAGGGCCCGCTAGACACAAAATAGGGCCCTTCATGCTTTTTGATAACGACAGCACCGCTAAGTATTCTAAAATGCGGTCCTTAACTTTTTCTAAACCCCAGTGATCGTCATCTAAAATCTTTTTTGCATTTTTGACGTCATGGCGGTCGTCATTGTAATTCTGCCAAGGTAGTGAAAGCACCCAGTCGATGTAGTTTCGAACGACAGTTGCTTCAGCACTCATTGGCGACATCAACTTTAATTTTTTAATTTCTTTGTTTACTTTATCTTTGGCCTCTTGAGGCATTTTTTTATCGCGGCACTTCACCGAGAGGTCTTCTAGTTCCGCTTGGTAATCATCTTTTTCACCAAGTTCTTTTTGAATAGCCTGCATTTGCTCATTCAAATAGTATTCTTTCTGAGATTTTTCCATTTGCTTTTTTACACGGGTACGAATTTTCTTTTCGACCTCTAATATTTCAATTTCGCCAGTCATTAAATTCAACAAATGCTCTAAGCGCTTCGTTGGATCTAAAATTTCGAGAACGGCTTGCTTGTCTTCTAATTTTAAATTTAATTGCGCGACGATAATATCAGCTAGTTCGCCAGCGTTCTCAATGCTTGAAACTCGCATTAAAATTTCAGGTGGAATGCGTTTGTTTAATTTAACGTACGTTTCGAAAGTTCCCTTCACTGAGCGCACCAGTGCCGACGCTTCAGTCGGATTTGATACGTCCTCGTCGATAGATTCGCAGTTAACCACAAAGTGGCCATCGTTAGTGACGAAATTTTTAATGCGCGTGCGACGCTTTCCTTCAACGAGAACTTTGACTGTGCCGTCCGGCAGACGAAGCAACTGGATAATTGTTCCAATGGTACCGATGGCATAAATGTCTTTTTCATCTGGATTGTTGGTCTTCGCATCTTTCTGTGCAGCAAGAACAATGTCCGTTTGCTTGCTCATGGCATCCTCGAGGGCGTTGATGCTTTTTTCGCGACCTACAAATAGGGGCATCATCATATGCGGGAAAATGATGAGATCACGAAGCGGAAGTAACGGAAGCTGCTGGGTTTTCGAATCACTCATTTGGGGGCTCCTTCCAGATGTTGAGAGATTTGACATCTCTAAGAGTGGATCGGGTTAATCCTTTAACCATCCTTCACCGCAAGTTTTGTTAAAACTCAGGTAATACTCTTATCTTTAAGTCTAAAATTTCTAGGGATAAGTGCAAAGTATTTCTGTTAAAAAAGACTATTTTGGCACAACTAGACCTGACCTTTGAGCTTCGACATAAGTTATTGTTTTAGTAGGGAAAGATTAAATTCATTAGCTGTAAACAAAGCCTAAGTTCGTTGCAATATGAGGTCGCTATTTTTTGCAAAATAATCGAGTAACATTTTTTGTCGCTGTCTAACAACTTACATCATTTTCTATTGATTTCCATGGTGCGACTGTATCAAAACGATCTGGTTCGATTGGGCTCACCCGAACATACAGGTTCCTGTATTGCAACTCCCGGAACAGCTGAACAAGACAGGTGGAACGTTATGCTCATAAAACCCAAATTGATTTTTAGTCTTATCTTAGGCCTCTCATTGGTTAGCCACGCGGGCAAAATGCAGTCCTATTGTTTTATGGGCGAAAACGAAAAAGAAATCAGCGGTGGTAAAAATGCCTTTGAGAAATTACCCATAGCATCAGTCTCTAAAGTATTAACCTCGCTTGCTGTTTTGTCTACTGTTGGCGGCCGTAATCGGGTCTATACGCAGTTTTATGTGATGCCAGTTGCGCCTGGTTTGTATGATGTTCATCTGAAAGGGGCTCGAGATCCTTATTTCCAGCGCTCGTCGATGCATATTTTAATTTCAAGGTTAAATGAAATGGGAGTTAAAAAAATTCGCACACTGACTTTTGATGAAAACTTCAAATATTTACACAATACCAATCAAATGAACACTGCGGGCCGGGGCCGTTTTTACAACCCAGTAACTGGAAAATCCAGTGTGGACGCACCCAATGGCGATTTCGTACGCTTACTTTTATTGAATAAGAAAGAAATTTTGCGTGATTATGCAAAGTCGAAAAAAGAAGCTGCCGGCAATAAGATAGCGATGGTCGACCAGCCAATTTATGCTCCACAAAAAATTGAGCAGGTCCGGTCGACATTTACTCCACCAGCTTCAGCACAAAAAGGGTACGTATCATCAATGGAGATGATCGATATGGTTAAATACATGAATTGGAACTCGAACAATCACGTTGCGAATTCTCTGTTTATGATTGCTGGTGCAAAACAAAGGGCCGAATCTCTTTTTTACGAAACATTTAAATTTTCTCCTAAAGAAATTACTTTTGAAAATGGATCGGGACAGAATGCCGATCTAACAGGAGCCGGACGTAAATACACTGAGTCTTCATGCGCTGCTGTCGTGCGCGCTGTACGGGGCTTAAAAGTGAATTTAGAAAAACAAAAACTAAAACTTCAAGATGCCATTGCCGTTGGTGGCGGAGACATTGGTAGCACCATTGATGCTGCTGTTTACAAAAAGTACTTCGCTCCCAAAACAGTTATTGCTAAAACGGGTACAGTAGGTGTTGCCATTACCTTGGCAGGTATGGCCAGCTCGAAAGCGGGAAACTTCTTTTTTATGTTTAATGTCGAGCCCCGCCAAGCTCCGGGACGACTAAGGCCAGCAGCAGCAAATCGGTGGCGAGAAAACGAAGCGGCCCGATGTCGCGCAATGATTGGTCAAAAATTAGCAGAGCGCATTGATTTGCTCGAGGGCGGATATCCTTTAAACTACGAATTCAAAGACGAAACCGCTCGTAGAAAGTTCACAGAAAATAAAAAAATTGCAACTAGAGGATTACCTTTTGCGTACGAAAACCGAAAATATGACGTTATTAACTTTGAAGATTCTGGAGATGAAAACGCACCTGAGCTAGATTCTGAAGCTCAGACTTTTTCAGAAGTAAAATAGCTGACGACAGAGGCTCTAGCACCAGCAATTCAGATTAAAACGAAAGGCAGTTAAGCGCTTTCGCTCTGTTTCTTAGTTTTTTCTACTTCAGCTTTTGCGCGCATTTCTTCGTCTGAATAATACACGAGCTTCGGCTGAGCTGCATCGCGAATGACTTTTTCATCGATAATGCACTCTTTCACATTCACCATTCCGGGAATGTCGTACATGCAATCAAGCATTGAGGATTCGATCACACCGCGCAGACCACGGGCACCAGTTTTTCGTTTCAATGCTTCTTGAGCAATAGCTTTTAGTGCGCCGTCAGTAAATTTGAGATCCACATTTTCAAAACCAAAAAGTCGTTGATATTGTTTCACAACGGCATTTTTAGGTTTCACTAAAATATCCATCAAGGCATCTTCACCCAATGGGCCCAAAGTGGCGATACAGGGTAATCGACCGATAAATTCTGGAATCAAGCCAAACTTCGACAAATCATCTGGAGATACTTTTGAGAGTAAATTTTCAGTGTTATCAAAAGACGGCATAGCAATATCGCCAGCGATACCCATTGATTTATTTGTCGTCCGGTTTTCGATGATTTTATCTAGACCAACGAAAGCGCCACCGCAGATGAATAAAATGTTCGTGGTATCAACTTGAATAAATTCTTGCTGTGGATGTTTACGACCGCCTTTTGGTGGCAGGTTTGCAACTGTGCCTTCCAGTATTTTCAGCAAGGCTTGCTGCACGCCCTCGCCACTGACGTCACGAGTGATGGATGGATTTTCAGATTTTCGAGAAATTTTATCAATCTCGTCCACGTAAATAATTCCACGTTTACACTTTTCAATATCGTAGTCAGCAGCTTGCAATAAATTAAGAACAACGTTTTCAACATCTTCGCCAACATAGCCGGCCTCGGTTAACGTTGTTGCATCTGCCATTGCAAATGGAACATTTAAAATGCGAGCAATAGTCTGTGCAATTAATGTTTTTCCCGAACCGGTTGGTCCAACCAGTAAGATATTTGATTTTTGCAGTTCAACGTCGGAAGATTTTTTTCCTTGAAGAGCATTGATACGCTTGTAATGATTGTGAACGGCAACAGCGATTGTTTTTTTCGCCGTCAGCTGCCCGATCACATAGTCATCTAAAAACGCTTTGATTTCAGCAGGCTTCGGAACTCGGAAAGCGCCTTTGACAGCAACTTCTTTGTCTTTTTCCTCATCGATAATATCCATGCATAAATCAATGCACTCGTCACAGATGTAGACCCCGGGGCCTGCGATTAATTTTTTAACTTCTTTTTGGCCTTTGCCGCAGAATGAACAACGTAATGCAGTATTAGTAGTCGACATGCTTTATCCTTTTTTCGTTTTTCTAGATTCTACAATGTGATCCACAAGTCCAAATTCTTTTGCCTGAAGCGGATCCATAAAGTTATCTCGCTCCATGGCTTTAAATAGGGTCTCGTAGTCTTTGCCAGTGTGCTTTTCGTAAATTCGAGTTAATTTTTCTTTGGTTTTAATTAACTCTTTGGCATGAATTTCAATGTCTGTTACCTGACCCGAAAGGCCGCCACCGTGTAGCAGCGGTTGATGAATCATAATTCTAGAATTAGGCATTGTGTAGCGTTTCTCTTTTGTTCCTGCGCATAATAGCAAACTGCCCATGCTTGCGGCCATTCCCATACAGTACGTTGCCACATCACATTTCACGAATTGCATTAAATCATAAATCGCCATTCCAGCCGAAACACTTCCGCCTGGTGAATTAATATAAAAATGGATGTCTTTTTCAGGGTTATCAACTTCAAGAAATAAAAATTGCGCAATAATTGCATTAGCCGCTTCGTCGGTGACAGGCGTACCCAAAATGACAATTCGATCTTTTAGTAATCTTGAGTAAATATCATAAGAACGTTCACCCTTCGATGTCTGTTCAATGACGTAAGGAATAGCAGGCACAAAATCTCCTCAGGTTGTGGTTTTTTCTAGGGTCTGATACGTGCTGATGTGTCGGTTTATTTATTTTGAATCTTTAAACTTAACACGACAAGTCTAGGACAGATTTTTTGAAGACGAATAGTTCTTCATCATTTTCCAAATATGAGACATAATAATTTTTTTTTGAAAACAAAAAGGGAGCTAACGCCTATGACACAAGTTCATTTACACGGAAAAGATATTGCAACTTTAACAGGCCAGACTTTGGTCGTTTTTTCTAAGGCGTCAGCGCAAAAGGATAAGCCCGCAAAGATAACTCACGCTGAAACTGCAAAGGCATTGGCCGATACCGTCGAAGACAAAATAGTAACTGGCCACGCCTGCGAAGCGATTTCATTTCGCGAAGCTCGTTTTCTTGGATTTCGTCACGTCATCTGCATTGGTCTTGGACTGGAAAATAAGATGACTGCAGAATCAGTTCGTCAAGCGGGAGCGGCTTTGGCAAAAGAAATAAAATCGTTAAAAACTAATGAAGCATTTGTGCATTTTGATGGATTAACTGCGAACAAAAAAGAAGCTGCCGATTATATGCATGCGTTCGTTGAAGGTATTCATTTATGCTCGTATTCTTTTGACGAATTAAAAACTGGCGATAAGAAGAAAACCGAAAGCACCCACATTCACATCGTCACCAAAGCCGGGAAAGATAAATCAATAGCTCAAGCATTTAACGAGGGCACTGTTGTTGCTGCCTGTGCCAATTTCGCCAAGCGCCTGGGTGATATGCCAGGTAATCTGATGACACCAACGATTCTAGCAGACACAGCAATCGCGGCAGCTAAAGGAACGTCTTTAAAAATTACAGCGTGGGATAAAAAGCGAATTGAGAAAGAAAAAATGGGCGGCCTTTTAGGCGTAGCTGCCGGTTCGGCTCAGGAGCCGCGATTTATCGTGATGGAGTATTTTGGCGCAGCAAAAACAAAAAAGCCGATTGCATTTGTTGGAAAAGGTTTAACGTTTGACACTGGCGGCATCAGCATCAAGCCAAGTGCAAAAATGGAAGAAATGAAATACGACATGGCCGGCGGAGCAGCAGTTATTGGAACTATGTTAGCCATTTCACAGCTGAAATTAAAAGTAAATGTCATTGCGTTTGTGCCATCAACAGAAAATATGCCAGGGTCACGAGCGACAAAGCCAGGCGATGTGCACACGGCACGAAATGGAAAAACCTTTGAAATAAATAATACTGATGCTGAAGGCCGATTAATTTTAGCAGACGCTTTAGCGTATGCGTCCGAGCAAAATCCAGAAATTATAATCGATACGGCAACATTAACGGGTGCAATGGTTGTTTCACTTGGTAATGTTCACACGGGTTATTTTACTCGTCATACAGCTTTAAAAGCGAAAATTGAAAAAGCGAGCACCAAGTCTGGGGAACTAATTTGGAATTTGCCCCTGACAGATGCGCACGTAAAAGATATGAAGGGCACATTCGCCGATTTATCTAACACATCCAGTGCAACAGGCGCTGGATCGGCAACGGCGACAGCATTCTTAGAACAGTTTGTGGGTGAAGGCATTCCATGGGCGCACTTCGATATTGCAGGAACGGGATGGGCTTGCGGCAACCGATTAAATTATTGCACAGCAAAAGGTGCTACGGGTGTTATGGTTCGAACTTTCGTAGAAATTGCGAAACAGTACTAAAACTCTAAGACAACCAGCGGATTCGGCTGCGAATCTGCTGTGTTGGATAAATCTACCAGTTTGCTGGCAACATATTCAGATTCAGTCCCCGATTTACGATCAGATTTAAATTCAACAGTTTTTAATACCCATGTTCGGGGCCACTCGTCTGCGGAATTATTAAATTCAAAGCGTGACGTGAAACCATCAAATCGAAATTCAGCATTGCGCGGTTTTTCTAATAATATCTTTCCATAGGGAATCACAACGGAGGCCATCTCTGCGGGATCTTGACCTGGTTCGCACGGTGTTTTGATGACCATGCTGGGTGCACGTCCTGCGACGGCTGTGCCTTCAGCTTCGAAGCTCAATTCAATATGTGAATAGGATTTACATAACGCCGAAGAAAAACCTTCCAACCGCACTGCTTTTTGGCCATCGATCACAAATTGAACTTTAATTTTATTATTTAACTGCTGTTTAATCTGGATTGGGCTTAAATTTGAAATTTGCATGACCTTGCCATTAATTGCTGCGGGATCACGCTGAATAACCATGTCTTCAGAAACTGAGAAAAACAAAGCTAATCCTCCAACAAAGGAAAGACTAAAAAAAATAAATGTTTTCATTTGCGACGTTAAAAAGCTCATGTCCCTAGTGTAATGGAACTGTTTGGCGGCAGCAGATTTATTTTCAATTTCCAGACTAAAGTATTAAATACTACCGCAGCTGGCAGGTGTGTATTTTGTAAATTCAACGTTCATATCCTGGGCTTCAAGCCCAATAGCAAGTAGGCCCAGCTTGGCTGACCAACCATACACATTTTCTTTTGGGCACTTTTGCCGATCATCGAACAAATCCGTTACGCAAAGTTTTTTATAGACAG
>JAYUTU010000259.1:0-2248 GCA_043754975.1 Bdellovibrionales bacterium
GACCACAAGATCGTCGGCTGGAACTTCGTAAGTAAGGCTCTTACATGAAGATTGAATCGGAACTTCTACCTCTCCGCCAGTGCCGAATTCCGATGCAAGTTCGCCCTCTGGTGTTATCGCCAATAAAACATGAGACATTTTTTCTCCGTCGGTTTTTTTACACAGGAAAAGAAGATTTGGACCCCAGCGTTCAGCTTGTGTGGGTACCAACTTGCAGCTTCGCATTTTTCCATCGCGAGACGGATTAAATATTTTTTCGCCAATATCAATTTCCGTAAGTCTGCCGGAAATATTCTCATGTCCGTCAATGTAGGGACCGAATTCTACGTAAGTCCTTTTAATAACTTTTTCACCGAATGCAACGACAGGTTTAAAACTAGAGCCCACCAGATCAAATCGACTAAACTGAACACTTCCGTCATCAGCCGAGTTTACGACCGAGAACTTTTCTCCAAAATAAAATCCCCAAGAATCGTAATAGCCGGGACCTTTATATAACTTGGGCATAATAATCGGTGTTGTCGTCATTAGTTGATCGAAAGTATTTGCAGGGATGTAGGCTCGAACTATAATACCGTCCGTAGTGTTTACGTGGGTGAGCCATCTCGATTGAATTTCAGTGTAGTTACGATGAATTCTCATCTGGTATACGGAATCGGAGTAAAGTTCTCGCCGTTTAAGTTCGCCATCAGACGAATTTCTTTGCTCAACAGTATAGGCCTTTACATGGGGACCCTTGTAAGCGACAAGTAGCGAGGTTTCGTCGGTAACATCAAAAGACATATCACCGAAATCGTTAGTCTCTTGAATAAGTATCATTCCATTTTTTCCGAATGAAGTTTCGATTTCTCCTGAAGGATTGAGCTTTAGAATTAAATATTTCATTTGTCGCGAAACAGTGGAGTCTGGCGTTGTGTTGCAAGCAACATCTACAAATAGCTCTTCTTTTAGATTTTTCTTAAAGTAAAATTTGTTCACGTACGGACAGCCCACGGAAACAACGTAAGGCTTGAAACCAGTATCAACAGTTGAGTTGGAATTAAAACGGGCCATTACGCGGAAAGATTTATTATTTTTTTCGCCAAGTGATTTTTCTAAACACGAAACACTGGCAAGATATTTTCCATTTTTTAGTCGCTGAATATTGGAATGTGCATCATCTAAAAACAGTCCAAACCCGGTGGTCTCGCATATATTACGAGGAAATTTAATATGATCGAACGAGACTTCGGTTAAATTTTTTGAAAACACTGCGCCCTGTGCTTTTTGAATTTCAGATTGGTCAGACTTACAGCCAGTAAGGGTGATTAAAAGAATTGTCAAAAGTGTATATTTCACAGCATCTCCGGTTTTGTTTAGAAACTTGATTCGTCGACAAATTAGCACAAGTTGGAAATATTTGTAAGTAGACAAAAAATATAAAACTGTAAAACAATTGATCACTTAACTAATGGATCTTTGTCAGTTGCGATATGTTGGACCTGAGATTTTTAGGGCTCCGGGCTTTGTTTAAATAAGCGGAGGTAGCGGCCTGTGAACAAAAGGGCCGAATTCCCGAAACGTAACAAGCCACCAAGCCTGGCCCAGGCGAATCAAATTGTCTGGCGCTTGACCGCAAGCCGATGCCTGTAAATACTCTGGCGGTGACAAAGAAAAAACGGCAAAACAGTTCAGTGCCTCGCCATAAACGAATGAAACGAAGCCAAAGACTTCAAGCTGGCAGCCATTGGCTCACAACATACAAGGGTAAAAATATAGTTCGATCTTATCAAAATCATTTTGGTGTTGATCGAATATGTGCCTTGCTGGAATTAAAAACTCTCGGAAGGCCAATTGATGAGGCAACAATACAGAGTGCGAAAATGTCGGCCAAAAAACGGAATCAGCCGACCACTGCAAAGAATTTGAAACCATATCTAGAGTCTGATTTCCATCACTATTATATAGCTGGTTATACCGCAAACAGTTTTGCATATGGAATTACCTGGGAAAAAGCTGAAAGTGAAGGGCTGCTGGAAAAATGAATTTTAACCCTTTCAGAAATGCGGTCCTTTTGTTCACAGGCCGCTACCTACGCTTATTTAAACAAAGCCCCGGAGCCCTAAAAATCTCAGGTCCAACATGTCACAACTGACAAAGATCCATTTGATATGTGACCACCATTTACGGATTATTGTTAGTTGGTACTTACTGCGACGTATAATTGACCATGAGTGAAGCAAGATTTTGGTAGATACAAAGCAACCTT
>JAYUTU010000260.1:0-2245 GCA_043754975.1 Bdellovibrionales bacterium
TCTTTTAAAAAACCAATCGTTGTTGGCAGTGGGCCCGCAGGTCTGTTTGCAGCTTTGCGATTTGTCGAACGTGGGATTCCGTGCATGCTCTTTGAACGCGGCAGTGAATCTACAGACCGAATCAAAGGGATCAATAAATTTTGGCGCTATGGACAACTCGATCAACGCAACAATGTTTGCTACGGCGAAGGCGGTGCTGGACTTTATTCGGACGGGAAGCTGATCACGCGAATTAAATCAGAACATATCCCGTATGTACTAAATCGCTTAGTCCAATTCGGAGCTCCAAAAGAAATTCAGTGGTTATCAAACCCCCATGTGGGCTCGGATAAAATTCGTCGAGTGATCCCAAAAATGCGTGAATTTTTGCAAAAAAATGGCTGTGAAATTCATTACAATGCGCAAGTGACAAAATTAATTTATGGCACAAAAAGAGTCGAAGGCATTATTACAGAACAGGGTAATCGGTACCTGTCTGACCATGTCATCCTGGCCACGGGACATTCTGCAGAGGATATGCTTGAGCACCTGATGGATTCCGGCGTGCATGTCGATGGAAAATCGTTCGCGATGGGTTTACGGATTGAACATGCACAAAAAAAAATAAACGAAATCCAGTACCGCCAATATGCAGAACATCCAAAACTTGGCTCGGCGAATTACAAGCTTGTTCACCACGATAAAATCTCTGAAGTCGGCGTGTACAGTTTTTGTATGTGCCCCGGGGGCTATGTACTTTCTAGCGGAACAGAAAAAGATGGCTTAGTTTGCAATGGCATGAGTAATTTTAATCGCAATTCCCCGTTTGCCAATGCAGCTATCGTCATGAGTTTAGATCACCAGAGTTTATTTGGCTCCGATAAGTTAGGCGGCATGAAACTGCGCCGCGAACTTGAGACAAATGCATTTCAAGCTGTGCAAAAAGCCAAAGGCACGAAAGAGCTGCCGGCACAAAATTTAGTTTCTTTTTTAAACAAGTCTTCACGAAATGAATTAAAAAATACCTCATCACCTTCTGGAGTGAAAGCCATTCGCTTAGATGAGTTGCTGCCAGATTTTATGTTTCAGAAATTAAAGCAAGGCTTAGAAAAATTTAATTTGAATATGAAAGGTTTTATAACAGAAGACGCCCAGCTGTACGGAATGGAATCCAGAACTTCCTGTCCGTTACGGGTAACTCGGGATCCAGAAACATTACAAAGTTTAAGCCACCAGGGATTATTCCCCTGCGGCGAAGGTGCTGGCTACGCTGGCGGAATTACCTCTGCTGCTTGTGACGGAATAAACTGTGCCGATCAGATTTTCTCTGAGCTACAGACTGCAAAAAATTTATCCTGAAAAATCCAAGGGTCTAGACTATCGACTAGTGTATGCAGGTTGATAAAATACCGACATAGTAGCAGGAGTTTTTTGTGAATTTTCCTGTTCGCTTTATTTACCTTTTTGCAATAACAGTAATGCTAAAATTGGTGCTTTTCCCAATACAGGCATTGAGTGCAACAGAAACGACGGACTGTCAGGACACTTCATTTGATGCCGTGATGAAACACGGAAAAATTAAAGAAATGCAGAAATCATGCCTTCAAAAAACTGATACCACTGCAATCTCAGAAAAAATTTATATTCAAGCGGCACTAGAAAATCGGCATGAAAACTTAAAGTGTTTGATCACTACGTTCGAACACGTCACTGGACCAAACGCACTTTCATTTTCTCGTGATGTTCTGACTGACATCGATAAAAAATCAGCGATAATTCGCCAGTTAAAAAAAGAATTAGTTCGACTCACGGCAGCCCGTGGCCGCTTAGCAATGCCTTTACAAAAAGATGAAATATTAAAAAATGATCAGCACGTGGATGCAACACACCAGGCTATTGAGCTTACGTATCAAAGCATGTTCATGGGATCAACAACTGAAATACGCAATTTTGCCGATTCATTAGAAGGCCGAGACAATCAGAGTATAGGACAAAAACTAAGCCTACTAGAATCTTCCTTAAAAAAAATTACCGTAAATTTAAAAGAGCAAAAATCATCTGTTGCTCAATTACTAGGTTCAAACTCCGCTCCATCGACGGAATTGTATAAAAGCTTAATCCGTGACCCTTCCATTTTAACAGAGATGTCCACGGGGAAAAATCCTGAGGAAATAAAATTTCTGCAATCTGCTCACTGTCATTTGGATAAAAAATTTGGAATTCAAAAAGAACAAGCAGATCAACGACGCGATTTAGCTTTAAACGC
>JAYUTU010000261.1:0-2243 GCA_043754975.1 Bdellovibrionales bacterium
TAAAATCTATTATCAGCATTGACACCGAATGGCCGCGCTTAGCAGACCCGTACTTAAAATGGCTTGAATGGATTGCTGAATATTACATTCATCCGATCGGCCAAGTTGTGCAACTGGCGTTTCCGCCGTTACGAAAGCAAATTAAAGTTCGGCAGTCAAAGCGTGCACCAGTGGTTCCGGTTTTAGAAAAAACAGCCAAACCAAATTTAACGGCAGAACAGGATAAATGCGTCACAGATATATTAAATTCAAAAAGGTTTTAAAACACATTTGGTTCACGGTGTGACTGGATCTGGAAAAACCGAAATTTACCTAAGGCTGTTTGAAGACTGCATCAACAAAAATAAAAAAGGATTGTTTTTACTGCCTGAAATTTCTTTGACTCCTCAGTTAGTAAATCGTTTTGTTGAACGCTTCGGTGATCAAGTGGCCGTGCTGCATTCACAACTAACAGATCGTGAACGCACAAACCAGTGGTTAGAAATAATCGAAGGTAATAAAACAATTTTAATCGGTGCTAGGTCAGCTTTGTTTTGTCCTGTTGATCAATTGGCTTTAATTGTGGTTGATGAAGAACACGAAACTAGTTTTAAACAAGATGAAAAATTAAAATACAACGGCCGTGATTGCGCGATTATGTTAGCTAAGTTAAATAACTGTGCTGTGGTCTTAGGTTCTGCAACGCCCAGTTTAGAATCATGGAAAAATGCAGTCGAAAATAAATACAGTTTACACACATTAAAAGAACGCGTTGAAAATCGTCCACTACCCGATATTACAATTGTTGATATGCGTTCAGAAAAAGAAAACCCAGATCGCAAGTCAGCTACACCATTTTGGTTATCAACAGCTCTTCTTAAAAAAATGAAAACATCGATTGCGAACAACGAACAAGTGGCTTTGCTTTTAAATCGCAGGGGCATGGCCCAAGTTGTCTTCTGCCCTAGCTGTGGTTACACAGCTGACTGCCCGAATTGTGATATCAGTTTAACTTTGCACGGAAGACATCATTTAGTTTGTCATTATTGTGATTATCATCAAAACCATCAACCAAAATGTCCTGACTGCAACGAAGGCGAATTAACGCCGCTGGGTTTAGGCACAGAAAAAGTCGAAGAAGATTTAAAAATTTTATTTCCTGATAAAAATATTGCCCGGGCTGATCGCGATGAAATCACCCAAAGATCTGATATGGAAAAATTTATTGCCGACATGGAAAGCGGTGAAATTGATATTTTTATTGGGACACAAATGATTGCCAAAGGTCTGGATTTTCCGAAATTAAAATTAGTTGGCTTGTTGCTAGCTGATGTAGGTTTTAATTTACCTGATTTTAGATCTTCAGAAAAAAGTTTCCAACTTATAACCCAAATGAGCGGTAGGGCCGGAAGACACGTTGTAAAAGACGAAGCCCCGGGCCACGTTATTATTCAAGCCTACAATGTAGAACACGAATCACTGCAGTTTGCGGTCAAACATGACTACATTGGTTTTGCGAAACAAGAATTGATTAACCGTAATCCTTTGAAATACCCTCCGTTTCAAAAAATAGTTTCTTTTCGAATACAGGCCATGGATCAGGAAAAGGCACTGAATACTAGCAAAATGATTTTACAGCGGTGCCAGGTTCTGAAAGAAAAATTTCCACAGTTTTATTCACAAATTGAAATCTTGGGACCAGCGTCATCGCCATTGGCCAGAATTAAAAATCAATTTCGTTATCACTTACTTTTAAAAAGTGACAAATCCCAAGAGCTTAATCAGTTCGCACGTCAAATATTATCTGATGAAAAGTGGGTTCCCGCACAGGTCAAGGTTTTGGTCGATGTTGATCCGATGAGCTTACTTTAGCAATGATCAAATGCGTTAGCTAATTTCATTCTTTTTTTAGTTGCCACAACCTAAAACTTTTTTGATCGTATAAAGATGCACATCTACGATTACATCATCATTGGAAGCGGCTTAACCGGCCAAACTATCGCAACCCGATTATCACAAGATACAAAAAATGTTTTACTCATCGAAGCAGAAAACATTACAGGTGGATCACACAGACCTACACAGCTAGCTAATCAAACTTTAGAAAATGGTTTACGTTATTTACCGGCAACAGAATTATCCATCAAGGCAATACAAGAAATTGAAAATTTACTAGGCTTAAAGTTAATCAATGAACAAGCTGAAAATTTACCAGAAGCTTATGATGCTTCTGGATTTAAATCTTTTGTAGGTTTTGGCGAAAA
>JAYUTU010000262.1:0-11151 GCA_043754975.1 Bdellovibrionales bacterium
TTAGCAGTCAGTAGCATCAGCTCATACAGGTGAATGACAGACCAGAGGCCCAATGAAGTCCCTGCAATGTAAGCAAAAATAGAGGCAAACGAATCTAAAAATCCCACGCTTTACCTATCGGAAGGTCTGTTTTAAGATCTGAAAAAAATGAGTGGCTTTCTGATTTTTCAACAAAATAGCGCCCCGAATTGAGATTTACTCCGAAAGCCTTAATGCTAGCCCACTAGCATCCTGCAGCCCTTCGTTTGTCTAGCTAAATAATAAATCATTGTCATAGCAATCCAGGTATCTGAGGCTAGTTGTTATGACAATAGAATCACAAAATATTTTAATCACAAATCCCGAACAACTAGAGCGTGCTCTGGGCTTTAACGTTGTTCGCCTTGCTAGCTTATTTAAAAAAGAGCTTTTAAAGGCCCTGAGCGATGACGAAATGTCTGCCGAACAGTGGCAGATTATGGCGACGCTGTGGTGGACGAACCCCAGCACGAAAATAAAACACACCGAACCTCAAGTTCTAACACAAATTGAAATTTGCAATTTGACGTTAAAAGATAAGCCGACTGTTTCGCGTATGATCGACGTCATGGTCAAACGCAACTGGGTAAAAAAAATTGCGTCCGAATACGATGCCCGTAAGACTTATATTGCGCTCACGCCCTTTGGAAAAAAATTGAAGGATGAAATTTCTAAAAAGCTGATGCACCACTTTGTACCTATTCTTTCCCCACGGGCCAGCGGCCTTACTGCGGAAGAGCATGCGACACTTTTGAAACTCCTGAAAAAAGCCAGAGTTGCATTTGGTGATGTTGTAAAAACGACGTCCTAGCAGACGTCATAGCAGCGGCGTGAATTCGGTCCTGAATTCGCCCGAAAGTTGCCACAGTGTCGATATTATGATCGATTTTAAAATCAAGCAGCAATGAATTGAAGTTGGGCTGGAACAAGATTAGCACCTGCCTCAGTCATGAAAACTATTTTTAGAACATTTTGTCTGCTGTTAGTTACCAGCTTTTGTTTAGCTTATGAATCAGGATTTGACCGCATAAAGGCTGAAGATCCAAAAAATATCCTCGAGGCCTCACGGTACTATGAGATTGCTGATGTCGAACTTAACCTGGTTTACAGACAGGTCATTCAAGCATTTCAGAATAAAATTCAAAGCAGTAATCAAGGCGATTATTATGCCGAATTGATTCTAAGACTCAGGCAGAATCAAAAAGACTGGCTACGATTCAGAAAAACAAGTTGTGAACTGATCGCCATGCATGAAGGTGATACTGACGCCGTATTATTTTTTGAAACCAGATGTCTCTTTCATGTGACGAGTGAGCGGGTTATCGATCTTCACCGTTACCATATTGTTACTACTGTTAATCAGTAAAATTTAATCTAGAACAGATAGCGGAAGAATTTTTAAATTCCGGTTTGCTTTAAAGTCTTCAATGAGTAGCTGACTCGCAACCACCGATTGTGCATGCACGTCATGAAAAAGTATAATCCCTTTTCTGACAAGCGCCATTTGCTTAAGAACTCGCTCGCGAATGGTTTGCGGATTCTTATCACTCCAGTCTAAGCTGTCTACGGTCCAAAAATAATGTTTCATTTT
Organism: Bdellovibrionales bacterium; assembly: GCA_043754975.1. GTDB lineage: Bacteria > Bdellovibrionota > Bdellovibrionia > Bdellovibrionales > Bdellovibrionaceae > Pseudobdellovibrio. The sequence goes on from JAYUTU010000262.1 coordinate 1,610, forward strand.
TGTACTTTCTAGTGCACGTCCTATTCTATCGTTTCCACGGCCTGATCCATAGGGAAGACGAAAATGTTTTAATGTCAAAGGTTTCTCTGATGCCTTCAGTTGGGAATTTACTATTTTTTCAAAATCAGCTTTTGCTTCTATGATTTCATTATACAATTTTTTATCACGCCACTGGTTAAAATTCTCTGCTGTGACTGACTGTAGCTCGTTCCGAAACTGACCGCGATTCACACTATTTAATTCGTTCACAGACTGAGATTTTGCTAAATTCCCAAGGTCAGAGTGTGAGTAGGAGTGTATTGCCACTGGAAAACCCTTAGCACGCAGATCAGTCACTAGCTGGGGACTGCTTTTCACTTGTTGAGTCAGCCAAAAAAATGCAGGTAGCTCGAAACCAGAATCTTGCCAGATCTGTGCTAATCGAACCGTCTGCACAGGGTGGGGCCCGTCGTCATACGTAAAAATAAATTCATTTGTTTTCAAAGTACTGCCGGTTAGATTTTTGTTCTTCCAATCAAATTCAGTGCCTTGAGGCTTACGCGTCGCGGGATACTCAAAACACGATCCCCGCGTCGTCGCGTCCGAGTTTTTTATCTTCGAATAAAACCCCATCTTTCGCATCGATCGCTTGTAATATTTGGCCATTTCCGCATCTGAAAACGGATCAAATGGAAAATTATGTGAAGTTTTTGTAACTTGAAACACCGGGCAGTTTTTTTCGTTTGAACAAAACGCTTCATGCTCCCATTTCAAAGATCTTACCAAGTTAGCACGAGCAATAGCTTGGTGGGGACTATCTCTGCGCCCCGATTTGAACAGTTCTAAAAACCGTATATAACCTTCGGACTGCAGATCACGCAGAAACAAGTTCTGAATGAGATGAATTTTATCCAGTGACAAATGATTTAAATACGAAGCTTCCCATAGTTGGCAGCTAAGCTCGCTGTTTAAAAAGGCTTCTCCATCAACTTCACTTGATTTTGCATCAACTAAATCTGCTAGCCTGGTGTCAAAAGCTGCCATCAACTTTACCGACATTGAGCTTACAACAACATTCGTCCTGACCACAGAATCAAGTGCTGACGGTGGTATCGTTTTTAATTTCACTTCGTTATACAAAGCAATTATATTCTGCGCATCTTCTTCCGCTATATGGTAATGCGGATTGTGCTCGGTTGATGATACCGAGCGAATCTGATCTGTCGTTGGTAGCGGTATTTTTTTTTGATTCGAAAAGCAGGATATCAATATAAAACCTAGGCCCAGAGTCACAACACTCAAAATAATTTTCTTCATCCCCTATGTTCGCAAAGATGCTGCTAAAACTAAAGTAGGAATCCTCTAGACACACCAAAGTCTAGAGGATTCCTAAAGGTATCACCGGACCGATAAAAAGTTATCTGACTAGAACATTGCGAAATTGCCATGGATCGCCGAGATCAAGATCTTCAGGAAAAAATCCTGGTCTGTTCGTTAGTGGTGTCCAATCGGTGTAATAACCTTTGACCGTACCTAAGTAAGGAGTCTGAAATTCTAAACACCGCAAGTAATCCATTTCATCAGCTTCAACGATTCCAGCTTTAGGATTTTCTAAAATCCAGGCCACTCCTGCTATGACGGCTGAAGTCACTTGCAGACCCGTGGCATTTTGATAGGGCGCAAGTTTTCTTGTTTCTTCGATCGATAACTGCGATCCATACCAATACGCATTTTTATCATGACCGTATAAAAGTACACCTAACTCATCAGTGCCTTCGATAATTTCATTTTCATCCAAAATATGTTGGCTAGTTGGTTTAACTCCGGCGCGTCCAAACATTTCTTCGAGTGATAAAATTGCATCATTACTTGGGTGATAGGCATAGTGGCAAGTTGGCCGGTACTCAGGCTGTGCGCCAGTTCCCACAGTAAAATAATCAGCAATCGAAATCGATTCATTATGGGTTACCAGTCGGCTGTACTGCGCACCTAATGTGGGACACCAGCTGCGCACCCGCGTGTTGGCTCCGGGCTGTTGCAAATAAATTGCAGCTTGGCAGCCAGATTCATGGTGGTGTGCATTTTCAGGAAGCCATTTTTCAAAAGTGCCCCAACCAAGTTCTGCAGGTTGCAAGCCTTCACTGACAAAACCTTCGACAGACCACGTGTTTACAAATCGATCTTTTGGTTTAGCTGTTTTTCCAACCTGGGTATCTCGTTCTGCAATGTGAATCCCTTTTACGCCTACCTTTTGCATAAGCTTCGCCCACTGAGTGCGCGTTTTTGGAATCTCAAATTGTATTTTCAAATCCGTCGCCAAATTGACTAAGGCTTGTTTTACAAACCAGGAAACCATTCCCGGATTTGCACCACAACAGGAAACAGCTGTAACACCGCTGCTGCCCTTCATTTTTTCTTCTAGTATTGTTTCTCGTAACGCATAATTTGAACGTGCCGATGCCTTCATTGATTCATCGAAATAAAATCCAGCCCAAGGCTCGACAACCGTATCTATATAAAACGCGCCTAGTTGACGACACAGCTTCATGACTTCTAATGAACTTACATCCACTGACAAGTTCACACAAAAGCTAGCCCCGTTATCCGATTTTAACAACGGAGTTAAAACCTGCTTATAATTCTCTGCGGTTAATCCCAAATGCAAAAACTGAATTCCACGATCATCTAAAAGTTTTCGATCGGCATCATTAGGATCGATAACAACAAAGTTTTTCTTATCAAATTTAAAATGTTTTTCTAATAGTGGTAAACAGCCTTTGCCAATTGAGCCAAAACCAATCATCACTAAATTGCCTGCAATCTCTCCGTAATTTGTCATCACAAACCTCTTTCTAACTTTTTATGTAAGTTCTTTTGCTTAAATCTGTTGTTATATTTTTTGCTCAATTTTTTTATAAATTATTTTTATAAATACTCTTCTTTAATTTTTTTAATAATACTATCGATCTTTTTTACGGAAACAGGCGCAATAAAAATAGCATCATCCCCTGATAATGTTCCCAAAATACCTAGTGATAGTTTTGAACTATCAATATGTGTAGCCACTAAACTGGCAGACCCTGGGGTCGTGTGCATCACAATCATATTTTCATTCGATTGAATATCCACAATCAATCCGCTTAAATCTTGATTCGACACAACAGCTAGCAGCCTGTGATCTTCAGGTAAACGGTAAATTATCTCATCTTCACTATTCACTGCTTTGATGGCCCCTATCCGTCGTAAATCTCTGGATACGGTGCTTTGTGTGATGTCAAATTTTTTGGCTTTCAAAGCCTCACATAACTCTTCTTGTGTGCTTGCTGTGCCAGTACGAATTAATTGCCGTAAAACTTGCAATCGCTCACTTGTGTCATTTTTACTTTTAGCCAGCTTTTCCATGAGTCACCTCGGTTTGATTTTGGGCTGCTGATTTTGTCTGAATCAGCAGTGTTCCTATTTTTACATCCATTAATAACTGACTGGCCTGACTTGCATGCATCACACGAACATATTTAATGCCCATTCGAACTGCTGTGATCATGGCTTTTACTTTGGTCGACATTCCTCCATGAATGATACCCGTTTCAATCATTTCATTCATTAACTGCACACTGGCCTTTGCTACAAGCTGCTGATCTGCATTTAAAATACCATTTTGATCCGTTAGAAATATCAATTTGTCGGCACCAAGTGCTATCGCAATTTGTGTCGCCGCCCAGTCGGCATTGATGTTATAAGTTAGGCCTTCGGAATCAATTCCGATAGGTGCCACCACCGGCACTAACTGTGCGGATCTTAAAAAACTGTTTTCTATGGCAGAAATTTCGACAAAGTCTACTTTTCCAACACGTTGTAATTCAGCACTTGCTTGGGAACAAAATAATATTTTGTGTTTACTTCCAGACAGTCCGATCGCTTGCACTTGATCTGCTCTTAAACTTTCAACAATTTTAGAATTCACATCTGTTGCTAAAACATTTTCAATAACACTCATCATCGCAAATGTGGTTTGGCGCTGACCATCAATAAACTTCCAAGTGATTCCTTGGCGAGTTAGCTCGTGATTGATCGCTGGGCCTCCACCATGAACTAGGACAACGGCGTACCGTCTTTTTTGAAAACCTTTTACTAATACAGCAAGCTGCTTAAGAGTGTCCGTATTTTCTAAAGCAGATCCGCCCAATTTAATTACAATTCTTTTTTTCATGAGTACTCCGTATTTATATCGATGTACTTGCGAGACAGGTCACAGCCCCAAGCCGTCGCCGACAGCTTGCCAGAGTTTAAATTAATTTCGATTTTAACCAAGGACTGTTTTAACAGTGCCTTCACGTCGTCTTTCACAAAAGCACAGGGCTGACCCTTTTCAAAAATCAAAATGCCTTGCAGTTTTAACGTCATGCGGTCCAGTTGCTCAGCCGGAACTTGCTCGGCACCAAGACGCGCTAAAATTCGTCCCCAGTTTGGATCTTCGCCGTGAATTGCTGTTTTAATTAATGGTGATAATGTCACTCCACGAGCAGCTTTTTTTGCTAACGCTAAATCATCAGCACCCTTGATTTGAACTTCGATCAGCTTCGAAGCTCCTTCGCCGTCAGCTGCGATGGATTTTGCTAAAAATATGGCGATGTCTTCAACCACGGCTTCAAATTTTTGAATGTCTTTTTCTGTCTCCAGTGAAATTCCTGTAGCGCCATTTGCCATCAGAAAACAACAGTCATTCGTCGATGTGTCTCCGTCAACGCTGATCATGTTGAAGCTAACATCTGCAGTTTTTTTAATAATTGATGCTGCATGCTCTTTTGTAATTACAGCGTCAGTCAAAATATATCCTAACATCGTAGCCATGTTTGGATGGATCATGCCAGAGCCTTTTCCAATTCCGGTCACGCGCACAACTCCTGTAGACAGTGTCAGCACAGAAGTCACTGTCTTCGGCACAAGATCTGTTGTAAGAATAGCCGTCGCAAAACTTTCGGCGCAGTCGTTGGCGCGGCTAACAAGTTCAGGCATGCACGGAAGAATTTTTTCGACGTCCAATTGTTCGCCAATTTTACCTGTGCTTGCCACTAAAACTTGATTCACATCACAGTTTAAACTTTTTGCAGCAGCTGAAACCATCATCATATTTTTTTCAATGCCTTCAGATCCTGTGGCTGCATTAGCTTGTCCGGAATTTGTTAAAATAGCACGCACGTTATCAGATGGCAGCAACGCTTGCGTGTACCGAACCGGCGCTGCTTTACATTCATTCATCGTAAATACACCAGCTGCGACTGCTGGTCTGTCAGAAATGAGTAAACCAATGTCAGGGCGGTATCTGCGAACGCCGCAGTTCACTCCGCTTGCTAAAAATCCTTTAGGTAAAGGTGTGCGTCGTACGCCTGGTCCTGGGGTCATATTATTACCTCCAAATGATCGACTCCGGTTGGTAACGGTAAGTCTGCTAAACGATTAAAATTTTCGATGGCCTGACTTGCAGCGCCTTTTAGTAAATTATCAATACATGAAAACAAATAGAGGCGATTTTCTATGACCTCATAACTAATATTAGTTTTTGCAGTGCCCACCACTTTTCTAAGTGACAGTAGCGCCTGCGCCGTTTGCACAGATCCAAAGGTCACCAGTGGATATTCTGCATAGGATTTTGCAAAAGCATTCTCAACATCATTAATGGTGACACCTTTTTCAAGGCGCGCATAAATACCCGCAATAATTCCACGGCGAACCGGAAGAATTGAAGTCACAAAGTGAGCTTCTAACTTTTTGCCGCTAAACATTTTCAACGTTTCCATAATTTCTGGATAGTGCTGATGACTTCCAATTTTATACGGAAGGCAATCGCCGTCCAACTCAGCAAAAAGTAAATTTTCAGACGGCTTCTTTCCAGCACCTGTACTGCCCGATTTCGCATCGATCACTATTGAATCCTCGACGATCAGATTATTTTGCAATACTGGGATCAAAGCCATAGCAACTGCTGTAGCAAAGCATCCAGGATTTGCCACCAACGCCTCGGCTTTTGATGGGCCAATCCATGGCGCTAAGCCGTAGGTAGCACGAGCTAACAAATCTTTTTCAGTGTGCTCGAACCCATACCATTTCGCATAATCATTCGACTTCAATCGAAACGCACCGCTTAAATCAATTACCTTTTTTCCAGCAGCCAAAAGCTTTGGCGCAAGTTTCAAGGAAACTTCTGCAGGCGTTGCTAAGAACACAACATCAGTTAAGTGATTCATAATTTCAGAATCTCGTAAGCAAACTACCTTTTTGGCTTCAGCATGGCCTAAGTACTGGGATAAATTAAATTCAGAAGTAGCAAAACAATATTTTAATTGTGCGTTCGGATGGCCAAGTAAAAGTCGCGCAGTCTCAAGCCCTGTGTATCCGCGAGCGCCAACAACGGAACAAGTTAATTTTTTATGCAAAATTTGAGTCATTTCAAGCCCTCCATTCACAGAGACTAATTATGCAACATATTTGCATAATTATACATTATTATGCATCCGTCAATGATTTAATTGCTTTTAAATGTAAAGTGTTGCATAATTAGTCTTTTTACAGATTTGCTCAAAGTGCAGGAGTTTTACCATGAAGTTCAAATTTCCAATTGTCATTATTGACGAAGACTTTCACAACCAAAATGCCAGTGGCACCGGAATCAGAGGCCTAGCACACGCTTTAGAAAAAGAAGGCATCGAAGTTTTAGCTGCGACGACGTATCATGATCTGACAGCGTTTGCTCAGCATCAAAGCCACGCTTCCGCATTTTTATTATCCATAGATGATGAAGAATTTGGAACGGGTACAGTCGAAGAAACTGAAGTAGCTCTTAAATCATTACGCCAATTTATCGAGGAGATCCGTTTTAAAAATGCCGAAATTCCAATTTACCTGTACGGCGAAACCAGAACTTCACGACACATTCCCAATGATATTTTGCGGGAACTGCACGGATTTATTCACATGCATGAAGACACTCCCGAATTCGTCGCCCGCCATATCATCCGAGAAACAAAAGCCTACTTAGATGGAATTGCTCCACCATTTTTTAAAGCACTTTTAAATTATGCGCAAAACGGATCGTACTCGTGGCACTGTCCGGGCCATTCCGGCGGAGTAGCCTTTTTAAAATCTCCAGTAGGTCAAATGTTTCACCAGTTTTTTGGCGAAAATATGTTGCGCGCCGATGTTTGTAACGCTGTCGATGAGCTCGGCCAGCTTTTAGATCACACGGGGCCAGTTGCTGCCTCAGAAAGAAATGCCGCACGCATATTTAATGCCGATCATTTATTTTTTGTAACCAATGGCACATCCACATCGAACAAAATTGTGTGGCACTCCACTGTAGGTCCTGATGATATTGTTGTTGTCGACAGAAATTGCCACAAATCAAATTTGCACGCGATCATGATGACCGGCGCAGTCCCCGTATTTTTATCTCCCACACGAAATCATTACGGAATTATTGGTCCCATACCGGAACACGAATTCTCGATAGAAAGTATTCAGAAAAAAATTAACGCCAATCCCTTTATTAAAGATAAAACTAAAAAGCCGCGAATTCTCACGCTCACGCAAAGCACTTATGATGGTGTTAGCTATAATGTTGAAACTATTAAAAAAAGTTTAGATGGCAAAATAGATACTCTTCATTTTGATGAAGCCTGGCTTCCGCATGCCGCTTTTCATGAGTTTTACAAAGATATGCATGCCATTGGTAAAAACCGACCCAGAACCAAAGAGTCTTTAATTTTTTCCACACAGTCCACTCATAAGATGCTTGCTGGACTTAGCCAAGCATCACAAATTTTAGTTTCTGAATCTGAAACTAAAAAATTAAATAAACATATTTTTAACGAAGCCTACCTGATGCACACATCAACCAGCCCCCAGTATTCGATCATTGCCTCGTGTGACGTAGCAGCCAGTATGATGGAAGAACCCGGTGGCACTGCCTTAGTCGAAGAAAGCATCATGGAAGCCATGGATTTCCGACGAGCCATGCGAAAAGTGGACAACGAATGGGGCGCTGGCTGGTGGTTTAAAGTTTGGGGCCCCGACACTTTAGCTGATGAAGGCATTGGCGACCGTGAAAACTGGGTTCTTAAACCCAATGAAAAATGGCATGGCTTTGGAAATTTAAGCGAAGGCTTCAACATGCTGGATCCGATCAAGGCCACCATTATCACACCAGGTCTTGGAGTGGACGGAACGTTTGCCAAAGATGGAATTCCAGCCAGCATAGTTACAAAGTATCTAGCCGAACACGGAGTGATCGTCGAAAAATGTGGACTGTATTCATTTTTTATTATGTTTACGATCGGCATCACAAAAGGCCGGTGGAATACACTTTTAACGGCCCTGCAGCAGTTTAAAGATGACTATGATAAAAACCAACCGCTGTGGAAAATACTTCCGCAGTTTGTAGCAGCTCATCCGCGGTATGAAACAATTGGATTAAAAGATTTATGTTTACGAATACACACAGCTTACGAAAAACATGATGTTGCACGGATGACCACAGAAATGTATTTATCTGAAATGCAACCGGCAATGAAGCCGTCAGACGCTTTTGCTAGAATGGCCCACGAGGACATCGAGCGTGTCGAAATTGATAACCTTGAGGGAAAAATTACCGCCGTGCTACTAACGCCCTACCCTCCTGGAATTCCACTTTTGGTACCCGGCGAATACTTTAACAAAACAATCGTCGATTATTTAAAATTTGCCCGAGAATTTAACTACACCTTCCCAGGCTTTGAAACAGATGTGCATGGCTTAGTCACAGAAGTAGTTGATGAAAAACGAAAATACTTCGTCGACTGCGTGAAAATGAAGTGATTTAGTGGCAGCTACATGAAATAGCTGCCACTTATTCGATTGCTTATTCGACTGCTTATTCAATAGCTTCTTCAGTGTCTTTGCCGGAAATCATTTCTTTCATCAGGCCTTGATCTGGATCAGCCGAATTTTCTGAAACCTTAAAGTTTAAATTGTCGGTATAGTCATTTTTCTTTCCAGCCATGAAAGACATCGCTGATTTGCCATATTCTTTTCTTGCTTGTTCAAACGTTTTTTTCCCGTCAGCAATTTCACGTGCCAGGTTAAGAGCTAGGAAATTCATTTCTTCTTTATCACATCGAGCAGACATTTCGCCCTTAGTTCTTTCAACAATGACACTGCCATCGTAACTGGCAATATCGTCGAATTTGTCGACCGGAACTTTGTAGTCAACAAATTGCTGTAAAACATCGACATGCTTTTTAGGAAATAGATGCGTAACTTCTTCTTTGTAAACAATAGATTTTTTCCAAGGACCGTTATTATACCAAACAACCATGCTAGCAGTAGCTTCGTTAGGCGTTCCATACTTTTTAACTAAATCCGCAATGGCTAATCTAGAGGCCTCTGGCCAACTAGCTGTTAAATTATCTAAATTTGCTTGAGTAATTCCAGCCTTTGATGCCGCGTGTGCAGTTTGATCACTGCTTTGTTTTGTAGATTGCTTTGCCTTTTCTCCTGAAGCACACGCTGTTACCGAAACTGAGAGCACA
>JAYUTU010000263.1:0-4834 GCA_043754975.1 Bdellovibrionales bacterium
ATCTCATCCATTATGGGAGAATTTCAACTTGTAGGACTTACTTCGAAAGATCCTAAAATTAATCCGATGGATTTACGAACTATTGCAGATTGGACAATCAGGCCGCGTCTGTTAAGTATTCCAGGCATTTCACAAGTTATATCCATTGGCGGCGGCGTACGGCAGTATCAGATTTTACTATCAGCTGAAAAAATGCAGCGCCTACAGCTTCCGATGGATGATATTGAAAAAAATCTTTCCATGATTAGTTTAAATTCCACAGGTGGGTTCATTAATATCGAACGGAATGAATCTTTAATTCGAGTTTTAGGAGCAATTCGCGACAAAGAAGAAATTTTGAATTCTGTTGTCGGAATACATCTAGGGCGCCCCGTTTTGGTAAAAGAAATCGCCGAAGTCAAAGAAGCACCGCAAGTTATGCGTGGTGACGCCAGCGTAAATGCAAAAGCCGGCGTTATCATGAGTATTCAAAAACAACCAGGCGCAAGCACCATTGAGTTGACGACAGAAATTGAAAAAGCGTTAAAAGAACTGCAGAAAACCTTACCCCCTTTCGTTGAACTTAATCCTGATTTATTTAAACAGGCTAATTTTATTGAATCCTCGATTGGAAACGTAAAGATCGCCCTGCGTGATGGAATTATTTTAGTTATTATTATTTTATACATTTTTCTGCTCAATCTGCGAACGACACTTATTACAGTTATTGCGATTCCTTTATCTTTTGTAATTACAGCTATTGTATTTAAAATTTTCGGAATGTCTGTGAATACGATGACCCTTGGTGGTTTGGCTATTGCGATTGGCGAGCTTGTTGATGATGCCATTGTCGATGTTGAAAATGTATTTCGACGGCTACGAGAGAATAAACAAAGCGCTAATCCAAAAAATTCCTTGGTAGTCATTTTCGAAGCGTCAAGCGAAGTGCGAAATTCAATTGTTATTGCGACGATCATTGTGTGCTTGGTGTTCTTGCCACTTTTCAGCATGGGTGGAATCGAAGGAAAATTATTTGTTCCATTGGGACTATCGTATGTTATTTCGCTGTTAGCATCTCTTGTGGTTTCATTAACCGTAACTCCCGCACTGTGCTCTTATTTATTAACTAAAGGTAAACTGCTTGAACATAACGACGGACCGCTAGTTCGATTTCTAAAACGAATTGATACTAAGATTTTACATAAATCTTTGAAACATCCGTACATCATCATGGGTTCAACTGCTGCGCTATTTATAGCGTCAGTCGCTTTAGCTTTTACTATGGGTCGCGATTTTCTACCAAAATTCAACGAAGGAACAGCAACAATTTCTATGATGGCTCAGCCAGGAATATCACTGGAAGAATCTAACAAACTGGGCCTGCAAGCCGAAAATTTCATTCTACAATCACCTGAAGTAAAAGCGGTGTCCCGAAGAACCGGGCGCGCCGAACAAGATGAGCATGCTGAAGGGGTTCACTCATCTGAAATCGACGTGGATTTTAAAGAAGACGGACGACCCCGTGAAGTTGTGCTGAATGAAATCAGAACCAATCTTACTAAAATAGAAGGTGTTGTTACCAATATTGGTCAACCGATCTCTCACCGTCTTGATCATCTACTTTCAGGCGTTAGGGCACAAATCGCAGTGAAGGTTTTTGGTCCAGAATTAGCGACACTACGGGCGACTGCTGCAGAAATTAAAAAGTCGCTCGAAGGAACTGCGGGCCTTGTTGACTTGCAAGTTGAACAGCAAGTGCTTATTCCGCAAGTAAAAGTCCAATTGATGCGTGAAGAGGCTGCCAAATATGGAATTGTCGTTGGTGATCTGGCAGGGCTTATGGAAAAAGCACTTCAAGGCGAGGTCGTTGGTCAAATTCTTGAAGGACAAAAAAACATTGATGTCTTTATGCGGTTTGATGAAAAATCTAGATCTGATTTAGAACTGATTAAACAAACTCCAATTAAGATTTTGCCTGATGGCACGCGCATCACTGTCGAAAAAGTTGCAGATGTTTTTGAATCCACGGGACCAAATATTATCAATCGAGAAAATGCACAACGACGAATTGTCGTGTTAGCCAATTCCTCTGGCCGCGATTTAGATAGTTTGGTGACTGAAATTCAAAGTAAAATCAATCAGAACATAAAATTAAAAGAAGGATATTTCGTAACCTATGGCGGCCAGTTCGAAAGCCAACAAAAGGCCGCACGCCTTATGACATTTTTAGCCATCTTGTCGATCCTAGGAATATTCATAGTTCTGTATATGCACTTCAAATCGTCGTTTATTTCAGTGCAGGTTATGTTGAATATTCCGATGGCGTTCATTGGTGGTATTATTGGAATTTACTTAACGGATAAAACAATTTCTGTCGCAAGCTTGGTTGCCTTTGTTACGCTGTGTGGAATTTCATCGCGTAACGGAATTATGATGATTTCCCATTACCTGCATCTAATGAAACACGAAGGCGAAAAATTTAGCGAACACATGGTTATTCGTGGATCGTTAGAGCGCTTAATACCCGTTTTAATGACAGCCTTAACAGCGATTTTAGGTTTAATCCCTTTTGCATTAGCTGGCGGCCAGCCTGGAAAAGAAATCATACACCCAGTTGCTGTCGTCATTGTGGGCGGACTTATTAGTTCAACGCTTTTAGATATGTTTGTAACCCCAGCCGTCTTTTTCCATTTTGGTAGAAAATCAGCAGAACGAAGTCTACAATTAACAGACGAAAATAATATTTTCGAAGGAGAAAAAAATGTTTAAAAAAATAATAGTGTCGGCGCTACTAGCCGGAACGATAAACACGTATGCCCACGAAGGTCATGATGCTACTCCAGGATCAATCAAAGCAAATCACGGTGGGACTGTTAAATCCGGCAAAGAAATAAATCTGGAATATGTCGTGTCCGGAACCACTGTCAAATTGTATCCCGTTACTCATGAAGGTATTGACCTGGCCACGGCTGATATAAAGCTCACTGCCACAGCTAAATTACCTAAGGGAAAGGCTGAGCCCGTAAAAATTGAAATTAAAGATGGAGTTTTTCAAACGACTGTTGATTTTAAAAGCGCTTACCGAACCGAGTTGGTCGTCAATGCGGACACCAAAGGAAAAGTAAGCACATTCAAATTTCAAATTGAAAAGTAAATTAAATAAAAGGATTATATGAAGCAGGGCTTGACTGTACTCACTCTGGTATTAACTTTATACATAGGTTCTAATTCGTCGGCACTTGAAGGCGCAGCAGAACTAGAGAAAAAACTTTTTGATAGCAATCAAGAGTTTTTATCTCTTAAAGAACGATCTGAATCTGAAGGTGCTTTACTGAGTTCAATTAATTCTGGATTTTATCCATCTTTAAGTGCTGTCGGCGGCTATGTCGACGAAAAACGTTTGGATCTTGCGGACACCGAAAAAGGGACTGTAGGTTACTTCGAAGGTCGTCTTAATTTGTTTCGGGGTTTTAAAGACTCAACGTCTCAGAAATCTAAACAGGCTTTGCTGAAAAGTGCTGAATTAGAAGTTGAAGCAAAAAAAAGAGAGCTTCGCTTTGAATTAACCGAGTTACTTGGACAAATGGTCTTGTTGCACGATACTCAATCGATCCTAGACGAAGAATCTAAGCTAACGCAGTCGCAAAAGCAGATGGCTGCAAAAAAAGTATCTGCAGGCTTAACAAGTGGCGTTGATAATCTTGAGTTTGAACTTCGAGAAAGTGAAATTGAAATTGAGCTGAAGCAAGTCAACCAACTTCATTTAGAAGTTCACCAAAACTTGGAAAGAATATTTGGACGTGAAATTAAGGATAGTGAGCTTTCACAAATAAAATTTAGCTCAATCCAAGAGTTAACTAAAACTTCAACTTCTTTTAAACCACAAAATTCAATTGCCTATAAACTTGCTGAAATTAAACATGCTCAGGCAGAGCTTGAAAAAAAAACGATACGATCTGAATACCTACCCTCACTGGATGTTGGATTTGATATCGGAAAACTAACCCCTACCGACAATTCAACTTCGAATACCAACGAATCTCGTCTTTCAATTCTTTTGACGGTTCCGCTTTTTTCGGGATTTGAAACTTACTACAAAAGCAAGTCAGCTTCCCTTCAGGCAGGAGCCGCCGATAAATTAAAATCGCAAAGCCTAAAAAATGCTGTTGCTGAAATCAATATTTTAAAGACCAAAGGATCTGAATTAGGAGCTCTCTTTCAGATTAACGAAAAAAAATTAAAAATAGCCCAAAAGTATTTCGACATGACATTATCTGAATACAGACGCGGCGTAAAGAACTCACCAGATCTTGTGGGAGCTACGGAGCGCTTATTTTCATCGAAAAAGAAAAAGATTGAAATACTAAAGGATTTAGAATTATTAAAAGTTCGCACTGAAATTTTTGTTGATTAGATTATGGCAAAAGCATTAATCTCCCGTCATGAATGAAAATATTGGCGTGGAGCCGTATAAAATATCGATTGAAATTAAAAAATTATGTGATGATTGTGAATACTGGATCGAAAATAAAACTTATAATTGGAATGAAATCGCAGCACGCTTACGAGACCAATCCCCTAAACTTCTTTTCCAGCCTTTCCAGATTCTTGCTATCGGCATCAAGATTTTGAAATGCAAACGGATTAAAAAACTGATGTGCACTAAACACCTTCTTATCAATTTCAGAAACTTCAGATTCTTCGCAAACTTTTTTCCAGTTCTCAATCATAGAACGCGCGATTTTCTCAATTGTAGAAATTGCTTCCTTTTTAGATAACTGAAACTGCGGAGCCGCTGCAATACATTCTCGCAGCTGGCTCATTCGATTGTTTCCATGAATGACCATAGCTTGTG
>JAYUTU010000264.1:0-2236 GCA_043754975.1 Bdellovibrionales bacterium
CCGGTTCCCGCCAACAATTCTACCCGCAATTTTTTCATCTGTTTTATTTGCAAGATCAGTAATACCAGTTTTAGCATTTTTCATACTATCTTTTAAAGCTATTGAAACTTCTGGGTTGTCGCTGGCTGCAAGAACACTTCTAACTGTCCCTTTATTGCCGTAATTTACCCCTGAATCTAGGGTTAAATTTTTAAGTGAACGATACATTTTATCAGCCGTTGTTGCGTTTATAGATTCCGGCATTATGTATTCTACCACTTCTTGACCGTCTACCATTTTCTTTGATTCAAGACTTAGGTTTTGTTCTATCATTTCTTGCATTTCATCAGCTAATTTTTTATCAGCAGCCGTTGAATATTCCCCGTTTCGTAATTCATCAATTTTCGTTTTAAGGGGGGCTATTATTTTTTCTGTAGGAATTGCTTCACCCTGCTTATTTAGATCTTCAGTCGCAGCTTTAACGTCACTCCAAACCGAGCGTTTTGCGCCCGATAAACCACTTACAATTTCATCTTTGCCTTGTTCTATTTTAGATAAAGCGATTTGCGGGTTTTGCCGAGACATTTTTAGTTCTGGTAACATAGTTTTTGCTTTTCGGATAACGTCTTCACGTACTCCTGAAGCCATTGCACCTATTTTAGGTGCGACGTAACCGATAGCTTTTCCAATCGTCGGCGCAACTCCACCAAAAAGTCCACCGGTACCGGCACTTTCAATTGTGTCTTTAATATTTCCTGAAACCGTGTCACTCTCGCTTCGACCTAAACCTTGGATCGCACCTTGCGCGATACCCGCTTGGATACCTTTTACGATACCTTTTCCTGGCATTAGTTTATTTATTGGTGAAAAAATACTTCCGGCTATGTCGAAACCTGCAGAAGTAAGTGGATTTGTTTTTTCGTCTAATTTTAAAGCGGTACGTTCCCGGTCCCGACCTTGCTCGTATGAATCAATTAATTTATCTACATCGAGAGTTGGAGATTCAAAACTTGAACCAGGAAAAAATTCACCGTCTTTATAAATGGGCGCACTAGCTCCTTTGAATCCAAACATTCGTCCCACGGTTTCAACGCCCCCAGAGACTTCGTCAGAAAGACCACCGGATAAACCTTGGAAACCTTTTCTAACTGCAGACTCATCAAGCGATGGGCCTGCGAATTGTTTTTCTAATTGCGCAAGTTCTTGTTCTTCAGACGACGATAATTGCGCCGGAGCTGCATATTGTTTTTCGAGTGCATTTAATTCAGCCTGTTCTGCAGCGGTTAAAGCCATTTAGCCCCCATTTTTCTTAGCGCGTAATTCTTGAAGACGCTGCATTTTTGGATCTACAGTTTTAGTATCCGGTGTTTTAGGGACAGCGGTTTGTGGAGAAACTTGTTGTAGTTGATCCCACCCTTTACCGGCACCGAGTTTCATGCCCCCCATAACTTGTTGACGATTGGCTTTTTTCTGCGCCACAACTTCAGGAGTATCGCCGCCGCGTGGTAAGTATTGCTCTTCAGCGTTCTTAAACTCTGGATCAGAAATTACAGCGCCCGACTCACGTCGTAGTGTCGCATTGATAAAGTTTCGTTCGGCCTGTTTTTGCATTTTTAATTGTTCACCTGTAAAATTTCCCATTCCCGGAATTTTACTTAAAAAATCTTTTGTACCTTCACCGAAAGTCGCACGATTATAATTAGCATCGGCTAATTGTGTAAAAACATCTTCAGCTTGCGCGATACGTTTTCCGTAAGTCGCACTTTGTACTTGCCAGTCTTTTAATTCAGATTCTTTTGCGCCTGCGGGGTCGCGGTAATTTTTGTAAATTTGTGACATCATAAGATCATCTTTTAATTTATCGCGGTCGTCTTTTTGCTTTCCAAGCCATGCGATTTCTTCCTTAGAATAACTGTCGCGTGCTTTCTGAATTCCTTCTTGGTACTTCATACGCTTATCGTCGTACTTTTCTTGGGCCGCAGTTTGTGTCTGCATAAGTGTTGGGAGCATTTTATTTTTACCGTCGCCCGCAACATCGTTAAGCCCAGCAAGAAAAGGTAGAATTGGATTCATTTCTTTCGGCCCTTTTATTTTAGCGTACTCATCTTCTAGAGTTCCAATTCCCTTTTTCTGCGCATCTAAATAATCCCTCATGCGAAGACTTAGCTGTTGATCGACCGACATCGGGGATTCAGGGCTTGCAACGCTTCGTAACTGTTGCACGGCTAATTTAAGTTTTGTTGTGTCTGGTTTTGCT
>JAYUTU010000265.1:0-2232 GCA_043754975.1 Bdellovibrionales bacterium
GTTGGGGTTCAATGATTTTCAATGAGCGCGATCTAATCGATCACTCTGGAAAAATCGTAGAAGATTCATTCTTAAAACTTTTACCAGATACTATCGAATCTTTCATGGACACCATGAAGATGACTGTTTCTGTTCAATTAGGAACAGGCCCGCACTTTGCGAAGTTAACAGTTGGTGGAACAGTTGGTGGAGTTTTAGAAATCGACAAAATTGACCGTGTTCAATTAGGTCAAAAACTTCAAATCGACGACGGCGATTCAGCGCCTTTAACAGTTTATGTTATCGCTATCGACGTTAACGGTGGAACTTTACAACAAGGTTCATTGACTGTATCTGCTACTCGCGGCGGCGCTGCAGCAGACGTTTCTGCGTACACAGTAGCTCAGGCTGCTAAGTTGTACACAGACGGCGCTCAAGACAATGGTTTCCAATCAATCAAGTCAGCGTTGTTATCTGCAGCAAATGGCGGATCTGCTACTCTTCACGGTCAATCAAAAGTGGCGTACCCATTCTTGCAAGCTGTGAACGTATCAGGAGCTTCAATTACTGCGGCTAACATTCTTGATAAATTAATGGATGCTTACGGTGAAGTTCGTAAACGCGCAAAAGGTAAAGCTGACACTTTTGTTATGTCTTACAAGCATTTAGGTTCAATCTTAAAAGCTCTTGAGACAAAAACAAATGGATCTGCACAATGGTCCGTTTCTGCTGAAGGTAAAAAAGCATCTATCTTCGGATGGGATGAAATCGTTATCAATTCAGTAAAAGGCGCATTGAAAGTAGTTGCAATTCAGGAAATGGACGACGACGTTATATTCATGTTGGATATGAAGTCTATGACTTTCCGTTCTAACGGTTTCTTCTCTAAGAGAAAAAATCCACAAACAGGCGCAGAGTACTTTGAAGTACGTAACTCTACAGGGTTTCAGTACATCATCGACACTCGTTTGTTCGGTGAGTTAGAAGTAACTAAGCCGGGATCAAACGGTATTATCCACAGCATTTCTTACTAATAAGAAAAACGGGGGTGTAAAAGCCCCCGTTACATTTAATTTTCTTTTAGGGGGGACATTGTGGCTGATAATAATAACGTCAAAACCAAATCTGAACTTTTAAAATCACAGGCGACTGAGCAAGTAAAACAACACATTGTGTTCGATGCTCAAGATCGTCCTATTTTAATTTTTACTGCATCAATTGGCACTTTAAACGCTGGGCCGTGTTCTGTTACGGAATATGTTTACCGCGGTTTAACGTCAAGCCAGATTACAAGTCGTCAGGAAAGAGTTTCTATGTGGAACACTGCCTGGGAGACTGCTTTTATTTTTGATCCAACCGTGTCGTACGATCCAGACGGCGACGGAATATTATGATTTTTGATAAGTCGAGATTTGAGATTTGGAACTCTACACAACATCCGTTTAAGCATAACTTATCGGAATTTGTTTTTTTTAATCCCACACTTCCCGGCGTTACAAACGTCGAAGGTGCAATTAATTGGATTTTAGCAGTTCTATATCCTCAAACAAAGCCGGCTGTGGCAAATGTTGCAGCCTTACCTGCAGCGGGAAATACTTTAAATGATTACAGAGTTGTGCAAGACGACGGCGACGGAAAAGCGGCCTCTTATCGTTGGGAACAACGTGAAGGTGAAGTCTCAGCTTCGTGGCATAAAATTTATGACATGGACTGGGGCGCGGATTCAATTTTGGAATCTTTCCAAACACGCACGCAAGATCTATATGTTTTTCGTAGGGGCTATGACGACATCGACTCAGCCGGACTCGCAGTCGCAGGTCTTTATGCGGGTCAAATTGTAACGGGCGGCTTAACCGCAAGTACTAATTTAACACTTCGAGCAAATGCCGGTGACGGTGTAGGTGCACGAACTGGTTTCGTACAAGTTGACGATCAATTCCGACCGACAGTAGATAATCTGTTCGACATCGGAACTTCTCTTTTACAATTTAAAGATTTATTTTTATCTGGAAGCATTTTAGTAGGCGATACGACAATTACGTCTGGAAGTATTTCTTCTGCAGGCGGATTGATTGATTTTTCGACAAATGATCTAACAACAGCCGGAACTATCACGGCACCGCTTATGGTTGCCGGCACAAGTATTACTGTGGGCACAATTTTAATTCAAACCGGTAGCATTGTTGATTCCGGCGGTGCTATTGATTTTAATACAAATAATTTATCAACTACGGGAACACTTGCTTCAGGTGT
>JAYUTU010000266.1:0-2230 GCA_043754975.1 Bdellovibrionales bacterium
AAAGATAAAATAAAAGTTTTCGTACAAGCAACAAAAAAACGGGGTGAACCCCTGGATCATACCTTGCTATTCGGGCCTCCGGGGTTAGGGAAAACGACACTCGCACAAATTATGGCCCATGAATTAAATGTGGATATCAAAATCACATCGGCTCCAGCCATCGATAAAAAAGGAGACTTGGCTGCAATGCTGACCAGTCTGAAGCCTTTTTCTATTTTATTTATTGATGAAATTCATCGGCTACCCCGAGCTATCGAAGAGTATCTTTACACAGCAATGGAAGATTATTACATCGACATCGTAACCGGGGACGGCTTAGGGGCTCAGTCGATGAAATTTCAGTTAGTGCCATTTACTTTGGTTGGCGCAACCACCAGAGCAGGTCTTTTAGATAATCCATTTCGCGACCGCTTTGGAATTCAAGAGCGCTTGCAGTTTTATGATCGTGCATCCTTACAGACAATTTTAATCCGGTCGGCAAAGATTCTTAATTTGCACTTAAGTTTTGAAGGCGCTGTTGAAATCGCACGCCGAGCGCGGGGCACTCCACGTGTTGCCAATCGTCTTTTAAAACGAGTTCGGGATTACGCGGAAGTTAAAGGGGATGGAACTATCACCCACGAGCTTTCGGTGTATGCACTGGATCAACTGGGCGTTGATAAGAATGGCTTAGATGAAATGGATCGCCGTATTTTACGCCTGATGTTCGATAAATATGATGGTGGTCCGGTAGGAATTGAAACATTATCGGCAGCGTTGGGTGAAGAGTCTGAAACCTTAGAAGAAGTCTATGAGCCGTTTTTAATTCAAGAAGGTTTTATTCAAAAGACCCCACGAGGACGCGTCCTAACGGGGTTTGCAAAGCAATTAGATCTTTTTGGAAAAGCCTAATTCGTAAAAAAACCTGTGATGGCACCATAGCTTAAATTAATAATGTTTCGAACTATTTGATTAAACAGCGGACCATCAATTCCTGCAGCAATTAATTCTTTGGGTAAATTCATTGTTTCGAAAGTAATTTCCTTGGATTGGTCGCGGTCATTAAATCGCTGCCAAAATTCACAGTCGTGCGCCACTGTGGCTGCACGGTCGTAGATAGCAACCTGGAATTCACGAAAACCACCGCTTAGGGTCAGTACGTCTTTGTTTGCCGATCCGGAAATTAGAGCAGGTGTTTTTATCATCAACGATGTTAAGGCCACCTGATTTTTTTGTGTATCCACACATAAAGCAGCATCAGCAGCAAGCACTCCGTCAATGGATAAAGCCTTCAAGTGATACTCTGGGGCTAAGCGTACAGCATACTTTTGATTGACAGTTTTTAATGCCGCTAAGTCAGCATCTGGAACTTTTTTCCATTTTGCAAATACTTGCCCAGTGGCTTTCAAATTTTCGATATAGCTGATGTTCGGAACATGAGAGAATTTTTTCGTTGGGTCTAATTCGTCTTCCATTGTGGCAAGCATAATGAAAACTTTGAGCTGTTGATTTTTTTGTATTTTTTCTAACAGCGCACGAATGATCAAAGGATCATATAAAAACTGATCGCTGATGATGATTTGTTTTTCAGCCGAATTGATCAGCGCGATATCCTGGGGAAGTGCTGAACGAATGGTGCCGTAAACATTATTTTCTCCGATGGCTACAACTGCTGAACCCTGAACTGGCCACTGTAAATCAGTTCGGCTTGCACCAGCAGGCAAAGTTCGGTTTAGGACATCAAGCGGTGCCAATTGGATTTTTGCTTTGTCACGGGACCCCGTTAGTACTGTCAGTGCCTCAAGCAAATCATAATAATAACTGTCCAGTATAATAGGAACTGCTGGTCCCTGAATACGAGTGACTTCGTCGTAGGCAATGCCACCGCTGGAATCAGTGTAATTTTTTGAGCCAACAAATGCGACTCCTGCCATCTTATTCAGTCCATCAATCACGATCACTTTAGAGTGATCCGACTTCGCCTTCGGATAAAAATTTAAGTGTTTTTTTAAATCCAACTGCGACGTTGCGGAAAGAATATATTTTAACGTTTGATCGCTGATGATGTCATCGACAATGGATGGAAATGAAGTCCGCTTTAAATCAATTCGTGGAGTCATTATAACCAAACGATCTTCAGGAAATTTTTCTGAATAGGCTTTTAAGTAATTATAAACCGGAGCCATCTCGTTATCGTAACTTAATGGATTAAAGCGGTCATTAATGATGAAAACTTTAAGATTTGGTTTTT
>JAYUTU010000267.1:0-2228 GCA_043754975.1 Bdellovibrionales bacterium
ATGTAAACGGTAAAAAGACAGTTACAGTTATAAATCAAATTGCCAGTGATGAATCTAACGCTATTTGTGCGATCAATTAACCCCTAACAACTTGATCAAATAAATTATCGAAAGCCACAGACTTCTAGAAAACTCTGTGGCTTTTTTATTTTTAAAAATCAAAATAAAACTTCAGCTGTTTTTAAGTTCAGCCAAGACATCCCAGCCGAATTTTTCTAGCTTGGCTTCGCCGATACCATAAATAGTACGCAATTGATTTATATCGTTTGGATTTTGTATCGCCAATTGTCTCAGTGTTTGATCACTAAATATCACAAACGCTGGGGAATCTAATTCTTTTGCTTTTTGTTTGCGCCATTTCTTGAGTGTTAAAAAACGCTGCTCTTCTGCCGCATTAAGCTTAAGTTCTGTTTGTGCTGATTTCTTTTTTTTCAGCACAGTTTGCGTCTGCTTAACGGGTAGTGCTGGTTTAACAACACGACGCTCAGACTGGGGATCGCAAACATCGCAGTGCCCACACTGTTCAATTCGTTGCGAGTCTTTGTAATAGGTTAAGATTTCGGTATGACGACATTCGCTCCCTTCAGAATAATTCACTAAACTTTCTAAAGTTTTCCAGCGTGAATCTTTAATGCGTGAAGGTGCGTCCGAGCTTTGAATAAAATAAGACTGCAAGCCTTTATCTTTACGAGCATAAAGCATTAAACAAGTTGAATTTGAACCATCTCGTCCTGCGCGCCCCATTTCTTGATATAGAGAATCAATGTTTGCAGGCATTTGGTAATGCACAACAAGTCTGACATCTGGCTGATCTATGCCCATTCCAAAAGCGTTCGTTGCAACAAGGACACGAAGTTTTCCTTGAATATAATCTTGTTGAGTCGAATTTCTTTCTTCTGAAGAAAGACCTGCGTGGTAATATCCAGTTCCAGGAATTTTTTTTTGTAAAAATATTGCTAGTTCTTCAGTTGTTTTTCGGGTGCCACAATAAACTAAAACACGTCCCGTAGGATTTTGATTGAGGGCTTGCAAAAGCAAACTGATTTTCATTTCTTCATCAGCGCAGGTTTCGACCTGGTAATATAGATTTGGTCGATAAAATCCATAAACCATTTTATCAGGCTTATTTAACTTTAAATGAATGGCGATATCACGAAGCACAGTGGGTGTGGCTGAAGCGGTCAGTGCTAAAATTGGAACATCAGGTCTGAGTTCTTTTAAACTACTGAGTTGTGCGTATTCTTCTCTGAAATCGTGGCCCCACTGCGACACACAGTGGGCCTCATCGATTGCAAAAAGGCCAACATCTTGTGTTTTAATCCACTTTTGAAAGCCTTCTTTTTGGGCCCGTTCTGGTGAAAGGTACAAAATAAACGGGCCGCCTAGGTTCATCTGCTGAAAGATACTTCTTTTTTCAATATCAGACTGTCCGGAATGAAGTGCGCCTGTAGGAATTCCTAAACGCTGCATGGATGCCACTTGGTCTTTCATTAACGCAATTAAAGGAGAAATGACGATCACAAGTTTTTGTAAGTAAATAGCTGAAAACTGATAACATAAAGATTTGCCACCACCAGTAGGAAGGACTGCGAGCACATCTTTTTTATTAAGTACTGAAGATATAATTTCGCGTTGGCCTTGGCGAAATTCATTCAATTTAAAAGTTTGCTTCAGTACGTTTTCAAATATCATAAAAATCGTTGTCCTTTGAAAAATCAAAAGTAAATACGTCCGAAAACTAGCATGTAGTTTCTTAAAACAATAGACAAGAGGCATATTTCAGGTTTGCCTTACTTTTCGAGGGTGAACTTGCATAAAAAAGCAATTTTAAAATATTCGCGTTTTTTCTTGATCAACTGGCGTGACCCGCGCTGGTGGTAACCTGATACCATAATCCAAACTATTATATTCGGCATTACGTTTGCAAAAGTTGTTATCAAACGTTATTCAACAATTAAAGGAGACTTTATGACACCGAGATGTATTTTGCTAAGTTTAATGATCGCTTTGACGGGTAGTTTTGCTACTGCTCAAGAAACAAATAGCAATGATCCTAGGCACGAACCACCAAGCTATAGGGTATGGCAATGTTCTGCTCATGGGCACTACGGAAATCTTTATTATGGTGCACAAAGTACAAGTCGCCATGCAGCTAAAGATTCGGCGCTGCATGAGTGTGAACATAATGAAGGAAATCATTGCATAACATTCATGAAGTCTGCAATGAT
>JAYUTU010000268.1:0-22837 GCA_043754975.1 Bdellovibrionales bacterium
TTTACTAAAGTTGCAGGCAGCGACGTCGAATTCGATTTAATTTTATTCCAGGAAGACTATTTTTTTAATACGGACTATTTTTGTTCTGCTGTTACAGCGCAAGGCACATGTGCAACTGCCTTTGTTCCCAGTCGAGCACTAACAAGCGACATCGTCCGGTCAGATCGAACGTCTGGATTAATATCTTATAAAAAAATCACTAATCTTCAGACCTTAGACAGAACAAAAAAATATTTACTGAATGTGCGGGCTTACACACCATCGAAATCAATTGCATCAACAACACTTTATACCTACGAGCTACGTGACAGTCTAACAGTCGGAACTGGGAATTACTTATGCTTTTAAATATAAAATATTTTATGCTACTAATTCTTCTTCCGCTTGCAGTGATCTTAATTGAACCGCAGGCTTCTGCAAAAAAACCAGCTGCGCGCCCAGTCAATTTATCTAGCTTCACTGCTCAGGGACAACTCCAAGTTATAAATCTTAGTCTCAAAGCTGATAGCATTGCCACAAATGATACGGAACCTGCAGAGCTTACGGCATCCATCACCATGCCTTTCGATTTTGATGACGAGCTGGAATACAAATGGATTCTGACCGAAAACATTCAGCACGTTGCTGGAGCGCTCTCTGGGAAGCTTTCGGGAAAAATTCAAAAGCTTGAGGCGCAGAAACAATATCCAGTCACTATTTCAGTCACTGGATTTAGTTCCGTAGAAAATCGACATGTCATTTTTCAAGTGAGCGGTACCAAAAATGGAAAAAGAATAACTTCTGACGCTATTATTGCATCAAAAAAAGAGGAAACCTTTGAAGATATTGTACACAATGTGGAAAAACTAAAAATGGAAAAACACTAATGAAAAATTATCTAATAGTACTACTACCTTCTCTACTCATAGGTTGCGGAACCAAAGTTGCCGATCCGCCTGCAACCAATCCAACTATTTCAAGCGAGTTAGCCGATTGCACGACTTCGATAACATACGCATCGCCAGTGCCACTGACTGGTACAGCAACATTTTTTAAACGTGGACTTGTGATTCAGACTCCGATCACTGATAGTTCGACGATGATACTTGGCGCTCCTGTGTCAACGGCTTTACCGATCAAATTTGCTGAAGTTCGAGTCATCAATTCAGATGGTACTGTAGTGCAATGTGGAAAAACAAATGCAACAGGAGCATTAAAAGCGCTGAATGGAACTTCAGATTTAAATCTTCCGAGCACTGCTGGTACATACACCGTTCAGGTTTTATCCCGCGCTAATCACGCCATGGCTGTAGGCAGTGGAAAGCCTGCATTTCAATTTTTTGCGTCAGTGAAGAAGGATATCTATTCGAACGAAGTGTACATGTTGGCACAGACCGTAACTTCAACTGGTAGCGGCAGCGTGAATGCGACACTTATAGCTTATGCACGCGAGTCTCAATCGGCCGAGGTGAACGGCGGCGCATTTAATATTTATAATGATTTAATTATAACTTATGAATATCTAAATCAGAATACGGGCACATCGAATTTAAGTTGTTTAAGTCCAAAATTAAATGTTTTTTGGAAAGTCGGCTTTAATCCAGCACAGTATATTTATCCCACTGCAGACCCTTCAGGTGTCGGAACACTTTCATTTTATGCACGTGGTGAAAATGGGCTTTATATTAACGGTGGCAAGTTAGGAAATATTACTTCCGAAGATACAGATCATTTCGACGATGCCGTTATTATTCACGAAATTGGTCATCATATTGAATACTCTTGTGGTGGTATGGATTCGCCAGGTGGTACACATTTCGGCCTGTACCGCACCGATGCGCGACTGGCATGGTCAGAAGGTTTCGGAAACTTTTTCGGTGCTCACATTATTAGAAACAATATTAGTTCCATTAACCCAGACTTAAGCACACAGCTGACGGCATCGGATGGTTGGCTCTATTATTTAGACACAAGCGGATATTCAGACGGAGCAGTGACAACTGGTTCGGAATACATTCGGATTAAATTAAATCAGGCAGGCAACGCGGCTAAGCAGGTTAGCTCAGCACCTAATCGCTACTATGACCGCGTGGATTCCACCGCTAACCCAGGTGAAGGGCATTTTCGCGAAACGTCTGTCGCACGATCCCTATTTAAGAATGCAAACACGTGCCTTTCAAATTGTGCCAACCCCGGTTATTTCACTCAAATGTGGAGTGCGTTTGAAAAGGCAACCACTGTCGGAATGGGAAATGCGCTGTACCCATTTCGGTCTTCAGCGCGTTTCTATAACCGCTTACAAGCTGTCTTTGGCACGACACCGGCAGCCATTGATACTGTTTTAAATAGCGACGAAGCTCAGCAACGAGAAACTGCAGCTGCGTTCACAGCGGGTGCTTTTCGAATTCACGTTCCCTATGGAATTAAACTTGTTCCAAGTGGTACCGCGTGTATTTTAAAAATCCAACCCCGTGCTGATTCAGCCACAGACAGTAATTATCAGTCGGACCAACGCTACTCGAATCACTTTTACTTAGTGGATTTTACAGCGCTACCAGGAGTTACAGAAATTCGTCTGACAGTGTCTCCAGTAGCTGGTTCAACAGTTGATATTGATCCGATTCTTTATAAAGAAACTTATTCTTTCGATGAAGACTGTGCAGCCTATAATGGAAACGGCACATGCGCGACCGCTCAGAAAAGTGTGTCTTCAGATATGGTGCGCTATAATCGCACGGTGGGAAATGGCCTAAAAGCAATTACAAATCTTTCAGCTTTAAGCACCTCTGCAAAATATTTATTAAACATCCGTGCGTACACAGCGAATGTTACTGTCCTTGCTACAACTGAATATACTTATGAATTAAAAGATCAAACTGGAGGGTCCCTATGTCCGGCTTCACCGTATTAAAATCATTTTTCGTAATCGCATTTGGTGCTGTCGTTGGATACAGCACGGTGCAATTTACATTGAGTAAAGAGTCCCCTAACCGCTACTTAGCGTCTGCGGCTTATTCGAAAATGGCCGTCGAGCAGCACTCGCGCAGTCTTATCGATATGAAAATTAAAACATCAGATGTAGCTGCTACCGAAGGTGATTCATCCCTCATCGAAGTCAGCATCGAAGCATTCTCTGCCATTCCGGCTGGAATTCCATTCACTTGGAATTTGCCTGAAGGCGTTGAAGTTTTATCTGGTGCACAAAGTGGTCTGTTACCAGATTTTGCTCCGAACCAAATGCATGTTTTTACTTTAAAGGTTTCAGGTTTTAATAAATTAAAAAAATCTTTTATAAGTTTTTCCGCTAAAGGAGAAATAGGTTCCGTAAGACTGCAGCGTGAAATTCTTTTTTCATCGCGGCCTGAGGATTCCTTCGAGTACGTCGTGCAGCAATACGAAAAAAATAAGATGAATGAATCCAGCCAAAATAGCAAAGTAAAGAAAACCAGTTCTTATCAGGCGCCAGTTGATAAGAAAAAGGTTATGCAATAAAAAGGACTTCATCATGATTAAGGTATCTTTGATTTACGCAGCCTTGCATACGCAGCCTTGCTTAGCCTGCTCATTAAGTGACACTTTTTGCCAGTGGTGGTTTGGCTTATAACTATTTTATCTGCACTAAAGCCCCTATATTGCCGATGCCGGGGCACCAAATCTGCAATCCCTTAAGCTGTACGTGACGTTCTAGCTTACCTTAAGGGGTTTCTATGAAAAAGATCTTAATTAGCTCGGTAGTGTTTGCTTGCAATCTTGTATCTGCAGCGAATGTTGTCGAGCTAAAAATATCTGCTAAGGATTTTTCAAACTACAAGGTGAAGGCAGAGGCTTACTCGTTCACTGAATCGGCTGTGAGCATTAACGGCCATGAGTTGCTGGCAATTCCAGAAATGGAAACCCGGGGTCAGTCCTCGATTGCAGCTCCACGAAGAAACTTCGGACTCAAATTGGATACTAAAATTCAACTAGGCTCAATAGATACTAAAAATATCAATTTACTCAGCATGTGGATCGATAAGGGCTACATTTCATCTAAATTCGGGCTCATGGTTGTTGAAAAATTAAAAATCGGAGCCCCAATTTTGAATGAATACACAGAACTCCGTATTAACGGAAAAACAAACGGTTTGTATTTAATGGTTGAAAAACCAAAGTCGGCCGCGGGCAGCACGCCGTACATGGTTCGACGGGCCTATAAATCTAGATTTAAATCAAAAGAAGCAAAAATTGGAAAATCAGTCACTCCCGATGAAGTGAAAAAAATTGAGCACGTGCGCGATTCTATTTACTCAGTCCTGGATAAGAAATCAGGTCCCGAGCTATTCGCTGATCTCCAGCAAAAAATGGATATCGAAAGTTACATGAAATGGATGGTCATGAATTCTCTATTTCGTAATGGTGATGGACCCGATGAAGTGTTCTTTTATGTTGATTCTAAGATTTATAAATCAGGCAGTATTTATTTTAGAATCATGCCTTGGGATTTTGACGATCTTTTTAAATCAATGCATTCTGTGTCAATCAATCAGACTGAAATTGATAAAAATCCAAATTCCATTATTTATAATTTTGAAGACAAACTAGATTACAGATTTGCCCATGATCCCTATCTTTATTCACAATTACAATCTATGACCAAAAATTTATTAACCACCGAGTTGTCGCAGGCAAACACAAATGCGTTGTTAGATACGCTACAGCAACAGATTTCTCCATTTCTAGAGCGCACAGATATTCTGGAAATGGGCCGCGTCGATGCAGGACGAAAAGGTCAGCCCTACACCAAAACAGAAATTTTAGAAACTATTGCCCGACGTAAATTAGAAATTGAAAAACGCCGTTCTTGGTTATTGCACCGGACAGGTAGCAATTAAGCAGTTTAAATCGGAATCACTTCCACGGACGGGTTAAACTCGTCCTTTAGAATTCCTTCGATGGCCATCAGTGTTCCTGTTGTCGAGCTTGGGCAGGTGCCACAGGCACCCTGGTATGACACATACACTTTATTATCTTCAAATTTTAAAACATCAATGTCGCCGCCATCTCCCTGAAGCCCTGGGCGGATTGTTCGATCCAATATTTCTTCAATTTGCTGAAGCTCCGGAGATAAATTCTGCCGAGCAATTTTTTTTTCATCGTGAATCGTTTGATTGGGATTATGCACAACCATACGCGTTTGAATTACCGCACAAACTTCCGACTGCAGCTTTTCGCTGTCGCTATCGAATTGGTGAGTTACAGTAATCACATTTTGAAAAAAATGAACTTGCCTGACACCGTCCACTTGAAATAAAGATTTCGATAAAATATTATGTTCAGCTTCTTGGAGTGTTGAGTACGTGGCTTTTCCATCGTTCAGCACGGGTCGATCAAGAACAAATTTCCAAGCATTCGGATTTGGCGTTGCTTGAACGCGAATTAACACTTCTGATGGACTCATAACAACATCCTTTTTGCTTTGTGAATTGCAGCCATAAGCATTTCAATATCATTTTCATCATTATACACGGACATCGAGGCACGCACAGTTCCAGTAAGTCCAAACTTTTTCAAAAGCGGCTGTGTGCAGTGATGGCCAACGCGTACGGCAACACCCTGCTGATCGAGTATCTGGCCCACATCCGAATGGTGTGCCCCTTTCAAATTAAAACTGACAATAGCAGCTTTACTTGTCGCAGTTCCGAACAACTGAACCTCAGGGACAGATTTAAACTCAGTAATTAATTTCTGCATGAGATTTTGTTCGTGATTGAAAACATCTTGTAAGTTTAAGGAATTAAAAAAATCAATAGCTGCAGCTGTTCCAACAGCACCTTCAATGTGTGGTGTGCCAGCCTCAAATTTAAAAGGCAAATCATTAAATGTGGTTTTATCGTAGTCTACATTTGCGATCATGCTGCCACCAGACTGATACGGTGGCATTTTTTCCAGTAATTCTTTTTTGCCATAAAGTATTCCGAAGCCATAAGGACCAAACAATTTATGTGCGGAAAAAACCAAAAAATCGACGCCTAATTGCTGCACGTCGATTGCTTTTTGAGAAACCAACTGAGCTGCATCTAAAAAAGTGACAGCACCCACTTCACTGGCCCTTTGTAGAATTTGCTTCATATCAGTAAATGTTCCTAAAATATTTGAACATCCTGAGAAGCTAACAAGTTTTGTTTTATTTGTAATAGTTCGATTGAGTGACCCATAATCTAAGTCACCTAAAGCTGTAACGGGAATATATTTTAATTCACACTGCTTTTTTTCAGCCAAAATTTGCCACGGAACTATGTTGGCGTGGTGCTCAAGCTCCGTGATAACGATTTCATCTCCGGCCTGCAAAAAAGTCTCGCCATAGCTTGCGGCGACTAAATTTATTCCTTCAGTCGTTCCTTTGGTAAAAATAATCTCCTCAGTAAACCGTGCATTTAAAAACTGTCGGCATTTTTCACGAGCGGATTCGAACTCAGCAGTGGCCTTATCACTCAGGTAATGAGCTCCTCGATGGACATTTGCAGTTTCCATAGAGTTAAATAATGTAATTCGATCAATGACCGATTTTGCCTTGAGAGTGGTCGCAGCACTGTCCAGGTAAACCAAGTCATGGCCGTGAACTTGCTGCTGCAGTGCTGGAAATTGAGATCGGATTTCTGATAATTTAAGCATTACCGATCATCCCGTCTAACTTCTGGTTCAACATCTTCAGCATCCAGTCCTGCACCGTCTTATTTTCGAACTTATAAATGAGTTCCAAAGCAAACCCGAATGAAAGCATCTTTACCGCTTGGTACTGATTGATGCCGCGGCTAAGAAAATAAAAAATTTCTTCCTTATTCAGCTGGCCTACAGTCGATCCATGGCCTGCTTTCACGTCATCGGCATATATTTCTAATTGTGGTATTGAAACAGCGTGCGCTTCTCGAGTTAGGAGCAAATTATTATTTAGTTGCTCAGAATTCGCTTTTTGCGAATTTTTTTCTATGCGCACACGCCCTCGAAAAACGCTTTGGGACGAGTCTGCCAAAACAGATTTGTATAACTGATTGGAGTTATTGCCGCCAGAAACATGTTGAATAAATGTATAATGGTCCGAATGTTGATCTGCATTTAATGCATTTAAACCGTAAATACCTGCATCAGCGTGGGTGCCTAATAGTTTAAGATGAAAATAATTTCGTACCAAGTGGCCACCAAGAGTCATCACAAACGAAAGAAACTGGGCCTGGGATGAAAGTTGAACGTCTGTTTGGCCAAAATAGAAAGATTTATGATTCTGATTCTGTACCTGAATTAATTTAACGTGAGCACTTTCGTCCGCCGAAATATTTAACTGTAGGTCTAAGGCACTTTGTGACTGCTCATTCAGGGTGATCGACTGAGTTAGCAAAGTGACTTGACCGTGTTTACCAACATGGACGTCTACTTTTTCGCTGCTAAACTGCGGCATGGTGGAATATTGAACAAACAAAATATGAATGGGTTTTTCAAAAATATGGTGAGACGCCAAACTAATCTTTAGTTTTTTAATTAAACAGGCCTGAGCAAAATTCAAAACATTTTTTTCCACATGATCTGTTGCTACTGCCAGATCTGTTTCGTCGATGGCTGAAATCTCGATTTGATCTGAAAGCTCATCTGACAGCGTCTGATTAATTTTGCCATTTACAAATACAACGTTGAAAAAATCAGCCGGCAAATGTAAAGAAATTTTCTGCATTTGCTCATGTGTTAAAGCGTCCTCAGCAGCAGAAGCGCTGAAGTCCCAAGAAATATTTTTAAATTCGGACAGTGATGTGTATTTCCAACCTTCTTCTTTTTTGGTTGGCATCGCTTTTTTTAGGTTTTCAAAGGTGCTATTTTGTAAGTTCATATTTTTTTTGACACGTGATTTACATCAGCCAGTCATATCCTTTTTTCTCAAGTTCAAGAGCTAGGCTTGCATCACCCGTCTGGATAATTTTACCGTTGGCTAAGACGTGAACAAAGTCAGGCTTGATGTAGTTTAATAAGCGTTGGTAATGTGTCACAAGCACAATTGCATTTTGCTTCGAGCGCAATTTGTTAACTCCCTCAGCAACAATTTTCAAAGCATCGATATCTAGTCCAGAATCGGTTTCATCTAATAATGCTAGGCGCGGCGAAAGAACTGCCATCTGCAAGATCTCATTACGTTTTTTCTCGCCTCCCGAAAAACCGACGTTGACCGAGCGGTCTAAATACTCGGGCTTCATGCTCACTAATTTCATTTTCTGAGCTAGAAATTCACGAAATTCACCTTCAAGCATGGGCTCAGACCCCTGATGCTTTAGAACCGCATTGAAAGACTCATGCAGAAAATTAAAATTAGAAACGCCAGGAACTTCGATTGGGTATTGAAACGCTAAGAAAATTCCTTCACGCGCACGCGCATCGGGCTCAAGTTCTAATAAATTTTGCATTTGAAAGTTAATTTCAAACTTGATTTCACCGGCAGTCACCTCATACGAGGGATGCCCAGCTAAGATTTTAGACAACGTGCTTTTACCAGAGCCATTGGGCCCCATAATCGCATGCACTTCGCCTGCATTTACTTTTAGAGAAAGTCCCTTAAGAATTTCTTTGTCATCAATTTTTGCATGTAAATTTGTAACCTGTAGCATTGCTAATCTCTTTCTATCCTACTGAATTTTCTAATTTCATCTCAATTAACTTAACGGCTTCGACGGAAAACTCCAGCGGCAGTTGCTTAAATACATCTTTGCAAAATCCATTGACCAGCATCGA
Organism: Bdellovibrionales bacterium; assembly: GCA_043754975.1. GTDB lineage: Bacteria > Bdellovibrionota > Bdellovibrionia > Bdellovibrionales > Bdellovibrionaceae > Pseudobdellovibrio. The sequence continues at coordinate 8,728 of JAYUTU010000268.1, forward strand.
AATTGCTTTTTCTTGGCTGAGGCCCCGCGAGTTCAGATAAAATATTTGATCTTCTGAAATGCGTGACGTGGTCGCTTCGTGCTCAAGCGTTGCTGATTTATTTTTAACATCGATATAGGGAAACGTGTGCGCACTACTTTTGTCTCCAACAAGCATGGAATCACATTGCGAATAATTTCGTGCGTTTTCAGCAGAAGGCATAATTTTAACTTGTCCACGATAGGCATTTGACGATTGGTCTGCCGAGATACCTTTCGAAATAATGGTGCTTTTCGTATTTTTACCGATGTGAATCATTTTCGTACCGGTATCTGCTTGCATGTGATCATGGGTCAACGCAACGGAATAGAATGCGCCTTCAGAATTATCACCTTGCAAAATGACCGAGGGATATTTCCAAGTAATGGCCGAGCCCGATTCAACTTGGGTCCATGATATTTTTGAGTTGCTTCCTTTGCAAATTCCGCGCTTCGTTACGAAATTATAAATTCCGCCTTTGCCATTTTTATCTCCGGCATACCAGTTCTGCACAGTGGAGTATTTTATTTCAGAATTTTCCAGTGCAATTAATTCTACGACTGCTGCGTGCAACTGATTTTCATCTCGCTGAGGTGCTGTACACCCCTCAAGGTAATTTACGAAACTGCCGGGCTCTGCGATGATAAGTGTGCGCTCAAATTGACCGGTTTCTTTGGCATTGATACGAAAATACGTCGACAGATCCATTGGACAGCGAACGCCCTCGGGAATGTAGCAGAAAGAGCCATCCGAAAAAACCGCCGCATTCAGTGCTGCATAATAGTTGTCAGTGAGTGGTATAACAGTGCCCAAATATTTGCGCACCAATTCAGGGTGCTTTTGCAAAGCTTCAGAAATAGAACAAAAAATAACGCCAACTTTTTCAAGCTCAGCATGATGAGTTGTTGCGATGCTGACGGAATCAAATACCACATCCACGGCAACACCAGAGATCCGTTTTTGCTCTTGCAGCGGAATGCCTAGGCGTTCAAAAGTTTTAATTAGCTCGGGATCAATTTCATCCATTGATTTTAAAGCGTCTTTTTTTGGCTTAGGCGCAGAGTAATAAGTTAAATCTTGAAAATCAATTTTTGGGTAAGTGACTAAGGCCCACGTTGGCTCAGCTAAAGTTATCCAATAACGGTATGCCTTTAAACGGTAATCCAACATCCATTCTGGTTCATTTTTTTTGGCAGAAATTTTTCGCACAATATCTTCATTGAGACCTTTACCCACGGTCTCTGATTCAATATCTGTAGTAAAACCATATTTATATTCGTAATTTTCAGGCATGCAGGACCTCGCTTAAAGGCACCGATCGATAAAACTCTTGGACTTTTTTATTTAAATTTGAAATTGGCTCTGCAATGTTGCAGGTAGCAGATATGTCACAAGCATCAATGCCTGAAAGGCACTTCGCTAATGCCACATGGCCTTCAAGCATTTCAGAAAGATCGTGCACGGAAACTTCATTCAGCGAGCGCGCCAGTGCGTAGCCACCATTAGCACCGTATTCAGCTTTCAATAAGCCACGCGACGAGAGGGCCTGCAGCACCCGAGCAGTTACTTCAAATGGAATTTGCATCACATCAGCAATCTCTTTTGCGGAGGTCACGTGGCCGTCAGGTTTTAAGCCGATGTGCTTTAGCGCCATTAAGGCATATTCCATTTTTCGATTCAATTTGTTCATATATTTCCTATATAAATCAATACGTTAATGCAAATTTTAAAAGCATAAGTTATATACGTTAAAAAAGCTCGTATTTATGAAAACAAGCTAAAACAATCACTAATGAAAGGCAAATGAAAATTAAAAAGTCTATGGGGTGACAATTATACCAAATGGATTGAGTTGCTGGGCGACAGACTTTTCGCCCGCCTTGATAGGTCCGATGATAAACTTTTTATGTCGCCGACTCAGCTCCGCAAGTAAATCGACATCATAGAAAAGTTGGTTTTTGATCTGCAAGGGGTGAATAACGATATCGGCGCGAAACGAAACGGCTTCAATGAGCATCATTGAATTCATAGCTACCAGGCGCAAAATTTCCGGCTGCGTCGATCCATACAGCAGCGTGGGTGCAATGTCTTTCAACGCGCTGGCCATGGCCTCATAGGGGCTGGTCACAATTAGGTCGTAGCCCTTTTCCCAACCCAGTTTCTTTAACTCATCAAAAAAAATAGCATGACCCGCTTGCGCATTTTCAACCAGATTAAAAATAATCTTTCGTCCGGTTAGTTTTTCTTTTACATCCGAAAGCAGCAGAACATTCGCTTGAATGTCTGAGTACTGCGAATAACGGATAGCCTTTAAATTTGCAGGCCAATCTTTTTTAGGTATTACAACCCGCTGATCCGCAGTGGAAGCCACATTCAGATAAAGATTTGCAGTCGAATTGATCGCTGATTCCACGTCTTGAGGATTTGGTTTTTCAAAAATAATGGGCCCATTATTTTGTGCTGCGTACGCATATAACGGATGACCGTAGGGGACAAAGCGCAATGACCTGCCCCAGAATTTAACTGTCCAAAAAATAATAAGGCATGCAATCAAGCTGCAAAAAGTGACTAGTAATATTCTCAATGTCGTATTCTCATTTTATTCTTCTCATACTGTTATTAAAAAATTCTGTCAAAGATCGCCGCACTGATCGCCCAAGTACCGCTTTACGTTTTGGTCTGCAGCAGTCATATCAGAAACGTAAGTGGCACCATGAATGACAGCATATTCTGCAAAAGACAAATTTTTAATTTTTTTTGCTTTTCTCAAAATTTCTCTTTTTTCAGGCTCAAGACGAAAAATCCGTTTTATATTCGTTAAATTTTTGACCAAATCAAAGTCATCTGCGGTCAGAATGTGCTCGACTCGTTTTCGGGATTCAATGTAACCAGTCAAAATTCTTTTTGTGCCCGTCAAACCACGGTTATAAGCCAAATAATTTAGCTGCTTTTTTAGTTTTGGTGAAAGCATGGGCTGCAACTCAGGCACTCCTGCAAGCATCTCCTCAAGCACTATTTGATCGGAAAGACTATGCAAATAGTAAAACAACATAGACCGATACGGATTTTGGGGAGTGGCAATCATCGAGCACCTGTTGCTCACAGAAAAGGATTCGATATCAAAATCTCCCATGATGCTCGAAATTCGAGAGCACGATGGCCGCGAGCTATTGAACAGATGATTTCTCACGCGCTGCACTTGATTGTTACCCAAAACTTTTTTAATTCCGTTTGCAGTAAACTGTGCCATCCCCGCATCGAAACCCGTGCGGTTGATGGCATTTACATGAAAACCACTTTCAATCATAATTTGTAAAAAATAATCCTGCGGATCTAAACTGAAGCAATCCATAACATCATGATACGCATTGTAAGTTAACGTCACATAATTTTCTGTCATACAAGGTCTGCGCGCCGTTGTTGTCGGTTTTGCAGATTCATCCTCACAAAAGGCAAAGGCTCCTCCGTAATTGCGCTGTGCAAATTGAAAACAGCTGATCGGAATTTTTTTTGTCCAGTCATTTGTGTGGGCTCGGTAATACTGTTCGGGCATTTGCAAAATGCGGTCTTCCAAATAGTTTCGACTTGATGAGAAACACTGTTCAAACGCATAGCGCTGCACTTTCACTTCAAGGGGCTCCGCTGCAGGCAGGCGCTGCTGGTGTGCGCAACTGAGCGCGAAAAATAGTATCGCAAAGCCTATCGAAAAAAGGGTTTTCGCCTTGCCGCAAGCGCTGATTCGATTTACGATTTTGGATATGAAAAACACCAAAAAATCCTTCGTTAAAAATAAATCATTTTATTTATTTCTTACTCTGCTCAGCATACCACAACTTACGCTTGCGGCGCTTCCCCGGACCTCGTCCAATGTCGCAGTTCAAATGGGGTCAATCGATTCACTTCTGCAAGCAAGCTTTGTCGTGCAAGTAGTTATTTTGATTTTGCTCAGCTTATCGATTCTTTGCTGGGCCATTGGCTGGGCAAAGTACAAACAGTTTAAAGTTTTGCGTCAGTCGAATGAACTTTTTGATCAGCAATTCTGGAAAATGAATTCCCTAGATGACATGTTCGAAAAAATGAAAGCCCATGCTGGCAGCTCGCATGCGCGCGTGTTTAAAGCGACCTACCTTGAAATGAAAAAAATTGCTGAATCTCCATTACTTAGTCGAAATGCTTCTGCAGATTCAGATTCGCCGCAGCTTTCAGGAATTGATAATTTAGAGCGGGTTATGCGGAAAACAATAGAAAATGAAATGTCCGATATGGAATCGCGATTAACAATTTTAGCATCCACTGGATCGACTGGCCCGTTCATTGGTTTGTTTGGAACTGTCTGGGGCATTATGGGATCGTTTCACAAAATTGGTCAAACTGGTTCCGCTAGCTTAGCTGTTGTTGCTCCAGGGATTTCTGAGGCTTTAATCACAACTGCAATTGGATTGTTTGCCGCAATCCCCGCAGTCATTATTTACAATCATTACATTTCAGTTATTCGAAAAGAAGAAATTGATTTAAATAATTTTACTGCAGATTTTCTGAATGTTGTGAAACGAAACTTTTTTAAAGGATAAGTCAAAATATGGGAATGGGAACTTCGTCCTCAAAAAGCAATTCCAAAGCTGTCATGAGCGAAATTAATGTGACTCCATTTGTTGATGTTATGTTAGTGCTGCTTATTATTTTTATGGTTACGACTCCGTTGATGCAGCAAGGTTTAGAAGTTAATTTGCCGAAAACGGCTGCTTCTGGTGTTGAGCTGCGGGAAGATCCCTTTATTATGGTGATCAGTGCGAACGGAAAAACCAAAGTGGGAGACATAGAAATTGGTACCGAGCAAATGAAAGATAAATTAAAAGCAATTTTTGAAACTCGCAAGAATAAGCAAATTTATATTCAAGCAGATACCAAAGTTGATTACGGTGTTGTTGCTGCCACTATGGCTGAAATTAGAGCCGCTGGTATTTTTAGTATAAATCTGATCACTGTGCCGAAGGACTAATATTGGCAGCAAATGATTTGTTACCTAGACAACCGAGCACGGAACAAAAAACCCAGCGGTTCAACCAGGGTATTCTTATTTCTTTTAGTGCCCATGCATGCTTGGTGATTGGCTTTGTTATTCAGGTTACTTTTTTTAGCGACCCTGTTTTTGATTTATCGCAAGCCGTTCGCGTTGACATGGTAGCACTGCCTGACAAATTAAACGCGAATGAAATGCCACAAAAAGTTCAAGATATTTTGAAAGAAAAGCCAGTTGAAGAACCTAAAAAAGTAGAAGCAAAGCCAGAGCCCGAAGACATAAAAAAGGAACAAAAAGCAGATTTGCCAAAAAAGGAAATCAAGAGTGAGGCCGAGGCAATCAATTTAAAAAAGGCCAAGACGACTCAGAAAACAGCATTAGAAAAATTAAAGGCGATGTCGGCAATCGAAAAATTACGGCAAGAAGTTGAAAGCGAAGCAGTTCCGAAAAAACCTGTTGTGATAAAGGGCCGAGTTTTATCCGCAGGATCCGCGCTGACCGGGTTAGATAAACTGCAGTCAGATAACTATTTGCAGAATTTAGATAGCCACATCAAACAGTACTGGGCACTACCTCAGTGGCTAGCCAATAAATCTTTTAAAACCCGCATATTAGTTAAGTTTGATGCAAATGGAACTGTGCTGTCGAAACAAATCATCCAGCCCAGCGGTCAGCCTGCCTACGACGATTACTGTTTGCTAGCTATTGATCAGGCCTCTCCGTTTCCCAAGTTTATTGAAAAGTTCTCAGAAAAATATAGTAAAGATGGCGTTGTTGTTGGCTTTCCCGAGTAATTTAAAAAGGAGTTTTTATGTTTAAAGTTTTTATTTTGAATTTATTTTCGCTGGTTTTTCTAGTCGCTGTCAGCGCTGGAGCCCAACAATCCTATATCAAACTCGGAGAGGCCAAATCGAAAAAAAGTGTTTTAGCTTTTCCTTATTTCAACAACATTGGCTCCTCCAACACCGGGGCTGTCACTGCAACTGCTGCTGATATCTATAATCAAGCCAAAAATAATTTAGAACTATCCACTTATTTTCAAATGATGTCCAATTCTGCATTTCTAGAAGATCCAGCAAAGACCAGTATAAGACCCGGACCCAAAGAGGAAGATGGCTTTAAATTTGAACCTTTAAAAACGGCTGGAGCAGAATTCCTCATTCGCACTGGATATTCTGTGATTAATTCTGAAATTGTGGTCGAGATGTTTTTGTACCATGTCCCACAGTCTAAACTCGTTGTTGGCAAGCGCTACAAATCCTCAGTCGCGAAGTCGCGACAAATAGCTAACACTCTGGCAAATGATGTCCTAGAAGCTTTAACAGGCGTCCGTGGCTCGTTTATGTCAAAACTTGTCACAACAAGTGACCGAGCTGGCGGACAAGCTAAAGAAGTATTTTCCATGAACTGGGATGGTTCTGATGTTGAAAAGCTCAGTCAGCATAGATCAAGTGCTCTGTCGCCAAACTGGTCACTCGACGGCAAAAAAATTGCGTACTCTGTATTTACCACATTCGCTCGTAAATCGGGCGGCTCGCTAACAAATGTCAGTCTTTATGTTCTGGATTTGGCCTCGGAAAAGCGTGTTCTTACGTCCTATCGACCAGGTGTAAATTCAGGAGCCATTTTTTCTCCGGACGGAAAATATATTTATTTGGGAATGTCACTGGGCTCTGGTGCGGCTGATATTTACAAAATTGATTTAAAAGGTGAAATCGTCAATCGACTGACGAAGGGGCCGGCCAATGCAATTAATGTTGAGCCAAGTTTAAACCCAGACGGAAGTAAAATTGCATTTTCCTCTGAGCGCGGCGGTCGCCCTATGATTTATGTGATGAATTCCGATGGCAGTAACGTGAAGAGATTAACTTTTGATGGCGTTTATAACTCATCACCCAGTTGGTCGCCTGACGGGAAAAAAATTGCCTTCGCCGGCCAAGCCGAAAATCACTTTGATATCTTTGTTATGAATGCTGATGGATCAGGATTAATTCGCGTGACGTCAGCCAAAAAAGCAGACGGAAAATGGGCTCACAACGAAGATCCCAGTTTTTCACCAGACAGCCGTTATGTCGCTTACACAAGCAACCGCACTGGCAAAAATCAGATTTTTATATCAACTGTTGATGGCTCCGAAGAACGCCGTGTCACCAATGATTCTTATAACTATTATAAGCCTAAATGGTCGCGCAATATGGAGTAACTTTTAGGTGAACTTGACGGCTTCGTTAAGGTTTATTAAAAATACGTCATGAAAATAAATTTGTTTAAGCCGAACCGCCTTCTTATTTTTTGGATCTATTTGATTGCTTTTGTTTTGATGACTTTTACATTTCAGTCGCAAGCCGAAGATAAAAAATCAGTAAAAACTGATGCGAAGAAATCAGACACAGTCCTGATTGATACTTCCATGGGGAAAATTACCGTAAAACTAAATCACGAAAAAGCTCCTGTAAGCTCAGAAAATTTTTTAAAATATGTTGATAACAAGCATTACAACGGCACTGTTTTTCACCGCGTAATGAAAGATTTTATGATTCAAGGTGGCGGGCACTTGCCGGACATGAAAGAAAAAGATGCTGCGTATCCTCCGATTGTGAATGAGGCAAAAAACGGTTTATTCAACAAACGTGGAACTTTATCTATGGCCCGAATGAATGAAAAAGATTCAGCCACAGCGCAATTTTTTATTAATGTCGTTAACAATCCCGCGCTGGATCATAGTTCAGAACAGAGCTACGGCTACGCTGTGTTCGGTGAAGTGACTGGCGGTATGGATGTTGTCGATAAAATCAGAGCCGTCGACGTCAGCAACAGCGGTGATTATCAAAATGTACCAAAAAAACCAATCCTTATTAAATCAATTACCAGAAAGTAGAATAAATTATGCATGCAAATTTTGAAACTAGCGTCGGAAATTTTAAGATAAAATTATTTAATGAATTGGTGCCAAAAACTGTTGAAAACTTTGTGGGTCTTGCAGAAGGCACAAAAGAATTTACAGACGCCAAAACAGGCGAAAAAACAAAACGTCCTTTTTATGATGGTTTAGTATTTCACCGCGTGATCAAAGATTTTATGATCCAAGGTGGATGCCCACGCGGAGCCGGCACGGGCGACCCAGGTTATAAATTTGCTGATGAATTTTCTCCGACCTTAAAACACAGCAAGCCTGGAATTTTATCTATGGCAAATTCGGGTCCAAACTCGAATGGCAGTCAATTCTTCATCACCACGGTGCCAACACCATGGCTTGATAACAGACACAGTATTTTTGGGGAAGTTGTCGAAGGGTATCCAATCGTTGAAGCCATTTCTAAAGCTAAAACTGCCCCAGGCGACAAGCCCCTAGAACCGATCATCCTAAAAAGCGTGAAAATCACAAAAACTTAAATCTGCCTATTTTGTCTGCCTATGAACTTTCTTTAAATAGTGGGTTTTCTGTGGAAAACGAAGAAGTGCCATCCAAGCCGCTCGAGCTGTAACAAATTTTATTAGTTCAATAATCTGACGGTCACGACGACCGTCAGAAGCGATAGTCTGAAAGCACACCTGCTTAGCCTGCTTTCAGTAGGCATAGATGCCTGTGCAGTGACAACTTACGTAAGTTCTTAATATGAGACATTCAAAGCGATTTAAAAGGCTGGTGGCTCGTACTGGTTTTGCTTCTTCAGTTAGTACGGAGAAGCCTAATGTTGAAACAGTTTATACAGTCCATTTTGCTAATACCATTTCTGTTCTCAGTAGCGTTTGCTAACGAGTCTGCCTCTGTCGTTGTTGCACCCATTATAACTGAAGCTGATAAATCTGCTGAGGCCACGATCGGCGCTTTGATTGCCGATCATAAACAAGGTAATCCCAATGCCTTAGATATCATTCGCGCAGAACTTAAAAAAATGCAGGATGCAACTCAAGCTAAAGCAAAAAAAGACGGAGTCTTTTTAAGTACAACATATCGATTCACGCCAGAGACCTTAACATTTTTTGCAGCGATTGGGTTAGTAACCTCGGGTTCGATGTGGATTAAATCCCATGGTGATCCCCTGGCGATGGAAAAACATATCCAGTCGCTGAAGGACCCTATTGCTCACATGTCGTTTTATGCCTTTATGCTGACGAACGGTTTTTATATGGATTTCAGAACTAATAGCACAGGATTTAAAACATCACATCCAAGTGACCAAGCCCGTATGATGAGACGGTTTAATTACCAAGGCATGGCGCTAGGGTCATTAGCTTCAAGCATCGCTGCTGATCTAGGACAAAGTGGAAAAATGTGCGTGGATTCATGGATCCTTGGCAAAGAAGATGAGAAATCAATTCAATCTTGCAATGAAACCTGGAAAAGTTGGACCGCAAGAAATAAATTTACACAGTATTTTCCACAGATAATTTCAATGTGGGGATCACAAGCTTTATCCGACGTCGTTGACAATCGCACACGGCTTGGCTTTAGAAAAGCTACAACATCAGAGCTGGCTCAGAAATTTTTAAACAAAGAGTCACTAGTTAAGCACGCTTTCAAAGTGAGTGGTGCTGATGTGGCATTAACATTTACTGGTGGGACATTTGCGATGAAAAGCATTCGCTGGGCTGGCCACGTGACTAAGTTCACATTGTTCGTTGGAATTGACCATATGCTTTCGCCTTTTATTTTTAGACCAATGAACAATTTAATTCGGCCCATCTTTTTTGATTACGATGCTTTTGAAATCAATCGTTTTTGGAAGGCCTATGACGACGCCGATTGGGACGAAGCTAAGGTCATTCAACCTATGAGAGACTGTTTTAATCCTGCTAAAGCAGTTCCTGTTTTTGGACTAGCCTTACAATTTGCCTATAAGCCAGAGTGCAAGCCATCGACACTTGAAAAAGAAATTGAAAACTATGGGATCCAAGTCCAGCAGTGGCGTGATCATTTAAATGCTGACGTTGAAGCTGACCTTGCTGGTTGGATGGAAATGAGCAAAGAGCTTTTAAATCAAATTGATTACTCGTATAAATTTTATCGCGGTTTTTCGACATCACTATTTGAGACCCTTAATTTGGGATATCGTATAAATCAGAATCCGGATGACTTCGAGCTAATGAATAACAAATCGAATTTTCCATTTCGCACGCTGCCGCTTTATGGAGTTTCCATGGGCGAAGCAAAACCGATGGGTGGAACTACTGAAGATCTTTATTTAAATAAGCCTACAGCTATTGAAGCGCGGCAAAAAGAACATATTCAAAATGTTCTAGCGAACTTAAGCAGACCGGTACCAGAATTAACTGGCGTAGCTCTGACAAAATACGATTCGATTTTGAAAAAATTAAAATCGAATGATGTTCAAGTGATTGCTGCAGGTATCAACGACATGAATCAGATCCTGTCCATTGTTCCAGCGGCAACTGGCGAAAATAGCTTTAGCCGATTCCGGGATTCAAAAATTTTTGAAGCATTAATTGATTTACGCCATAGCCTAGGTAATCCACTGCCTGTTGTGTATCCGCTTGCGGGCTTCACGCAAGCCTTTGCAGTGAATGGTTTAATGAAATCAGTTGCAGACCAGGCTGATTTTAGTCTCTGGTCCCTGAGCAAAACTTATAAATTCAATAAGCCTACTGATTTACTTTTATACAAATTAATTTGCGGCAACCAGAATGCTTCATTTGATAAGACCAAAGTGGTAATGACGAACCTAGATGCGTTGTCGCCGCAATTTGATCCGCCTAACTTACTGAATAAAAATGCGGATCGTGGATCATTTTGTAAAACACTACAAACATCAGATCAGATGTACTCAGCTAAAATTAACAACCAAACACTGTCAGCGTTTTTGTTAGCAAATTTGAATTACTCAGTGACTGGTGATTACCGTGAAAAATCCAATGCACAACCATTTGATGCCTGGTGGAAAACTGTAACGAAGGACGCCATAACACCAGAATTTAAGGCCTACGACAAAAAATTTCGCCAGCTGACACTTCAAACTCAAGCCAACATGTTTAATCAAAGAAGTGTATTTAAAAAAGGTGTCGATCTTTTAAATCAAAGTAAGTACTTGCAGGATAGTCTAGTAAGCCAATTGAAAACTGAAACTGAATTTTACCTACAACTTATCCAACGTGCTTTAACACCTGCGAAAGATAAATCCCTAAAAAAATTAAGTGGTGTGACCAATTATTTACAAGATACTGTTTCAACTTCAAAAGACGATATCTACAGCGCCTTATATGGCCCCACATACATCGAAGTAAGGAAAATTTCTGATCTTTTAAATTCGTACCACCTCATTATGCTACAAGAAAAAGTTGATTTTACGAGTTACATGCAGCATTCAAAAAAAATTGATACTGCAATAAATAATGTGCTAGTGGCTGCTGGCTTAAAAGTAATCGATAGCACCCAATTAGAACCTACAGACGACATTTTAGCTGATCCCGCAGCGACAGGATCTGAATCAAGCGATATCAGCTACAAAGATGTGGATCTGAAATCACCCTCATTACGTCAGCGAGTCATTCTTGCTGCGGTAAAGGGCCTGCGCCAAGTCGAATCAGAAACACGGCGCTTTCTACGCATGAAAATTATGTTAGCTCAGGGATTGGAATTAGACACCGAAGAATTCCGTACTGACTATGGCAATGAACTAAGAGGTTTAACACCCAAACAAAAAGGCGCAAATCGACATGGTGGTTAGTGTTTAAACTTTGGACGCAGGAACCAGTTTTGCGTCCAAGTCTCTGTTTTAGCATTTTAAAGTGAGTAGTTTTGAATTGAAGATTAAAAAACAGGTACACGAATTGAAATAGATTTAACCGAACAAACAAAGAGGTTTATATGAAAACAATGCTAATTACTGCCCTGATCATCTTTTCACAGTTTTCTTTTGCGCAAGCTACTGCCAAAAAGAATGTGCGAATGAGTTCTCAAATAGCTTCGGAGGCCGTTGAGAAATCAGCTACTTTTAAGCGTATTGAAAAATTACAGGCGGATGGCAAGTTTTTAACTGACGATCCAAAGCTTGCAAAACATGTCGCTGAAACTGTTGATACACGATTAACTGACATTGTTAAGGTCGACAGCCAAAAATTAATGAACTTAATCAACATAGACCCCAAACTAACTTTAGCAAAAATATTTGAATTATCGTCCATTTTTAATGACCCGAATGCAACTCCTGCTGAAAAGGCAGAGGCTAAAAAGGCCCTAGAATTACTTTTTGTTAGTGCTGATGGTGTTAACTCCACAGCAAAAAATCAAGCTGAAGCCACTTCGAATCGCGAACTTTTAAAGTCAAACATCAGTCTTTCTGAAAAAGTAGCAACTTTTATCCATATCAAAGGTGCTGAAAAATTTGTTGCAGAGTACGCTGTTCAATTAGAAAAAGGTAAGTCTGCAGTAGAAGCGATTTCAATTGCCGGAAAAGGCAAAGGGAAAAACCGCGAAGACATTACAGAAGAGCAAGTTAAGAACTGCAGCAAAGGCTAAACCTAAACTACTGCATCTTTTCATCTAAAATTATATAGATTTCAATACGACGATTCTGAGAGCGACCCTCTTCAGAATCGTTGCTTTTTAAGGGTCTTGTTTCTGCGTAAGAAATTGCTGACATCCTTTTTGGATCGATATCATGATATTTTTGAAAATAGCGAACAATGCTTGTCGCGCGAAGCGAAGCTAGCTCCCAATTGGATTCGTAGGGTGCGTCTTTAGACACTGCCGTCGTATCTGTGTGCCCTTCGATAACGACCTTACGATCTGTTTCTTTCAGCAGTAGTGCAATTTTATCCAGAGCCTTCAATGCACCTACTTTTATTTTGATTCCACCAGGGTTAAAAAACTGAGCCGATGCCAATGCAATACGAACCCCAAGCGCATCGTGCCTTAGCTCTTGTATTTTTGATTTCTCTTCATCATCAAATTTCTTCTCGATGAAACGATTTAGGTAATCCTTAGTTTCGCCAGGTCCGCGATTGGCAGGAAAGCCTTCGAGCGGTATAAGAACATCAGTTGCTTTGTCACCGCCGATATTGCCTGCATCACCTTTTTCAGTAGAATCAGCGCCACTACCCGTTAACTTTAGATTTACCCGTACCGAATCTTGAAATGATTTTTGCTTTTCTTGGTCGTTGCTCGACGTTGCATACATAACGACAAAAAAAGCAAACAGCAGGGTGATAAAGTCAGCGTACGATACAAGCCATCGCTCGTGATTTTCGGGCTCTTCGTCTTTGCCTTTTTTACGATTTTTATCCTCTGTCATTTTCACTTACATACGAAACAAGTTTCTGTTCGATCAGTTGTGCGTTTAGACCTGTCCCGATAAGCAATGCTCCTTCTAATATCATTTCTTTGTGTCTTGTTATTTCAAATATATTTTTCTTTATTTTGTTACCAATTGGAAGAAATAATAAGTTGGCAAAACCAACACCATAGACTGTTGCAACAAAGGCTACAGCGATTCCACCGCCCAGCTTTGAAGTGTCAGTTAAATTACCCATAACGTGAATCAGTCCTAACACGGCACCAATAATTCCAATCGTGGGCGAATACCCGCCTGCGTCTAACCATATTTTTCCAGCGGTTAGTAATTTTTTTTCTTCTTTATCAATGCGGTATTCGAAAATTTTTCGTGTTAGATCCACATCGACGCCATCGATGACATTTTTTAAAATTTCCTTTAACAGCGGCGTCTGAATTTGATTTAGTTTTGGTTCAATTGCTAACGGCGATTCTTTTTTTGCAAGCCGTGCACAATCTAATATTTCGCTAATCGGTTTTTCATAATTCAATCTGGACTCTTTAAAAGTTTGTTTAAATAATTTAAACCCTAATCGTAGGTCACTGGTTTTGTTTGAAATTAAAACTGCTCCCAACGTTCCCGTTATAACTATGACAAATGCTGTGCCTTGCATCAGAGATGCTAGGTGACCACCCTCAAGAAAATTGCCAAGTAAAACTCCACCCACGCCCAACAGAAGCCCGAGTACTGTAGATTTATCCATAGATCTAAGTCTGACACAGTTAAAGAATGCTTTCACGTTGATCCAATTCGGTCTAGACTTTGGTGTATATGAATTCGA
>JAYUTU010000269.1:0-11099 GCA_043754975.1 Bdellovibrionales bacterium
GTGGCACCAACTGCATTATTTTTGCTCGTCGACATTGCGTCAGTGAATGTTTTTGGCACTGCCGCTGGCACTTCGTCATCTATTAAAGACAATGACTTAATCATAGAGATATTGGAATCAGTGATTCCAACGAGAATTGATTCTCCAGCAACATGGATAATTGCTAAACTTTTTTTCGGTCCTAAGTAATGTTGTGACAAAACTTTGATTTGCATATTTGATTTATTTATTGAATTTGAAGTTTTGTATTTTCGAACAGAATAATAAGCTGCACCCAGCATCGCAGCAATAATAAGTGCTGTGAAAAGAATGCGATTAGATGCTGGGGTCACATCCGCTGCTTTCTTGACCACATCAATATTCAAAGGAATTTCATTCTCCATGCTGGGCACTGTCGCTGGTGCAGATGCTGTTGGTGTCTGGCTTAGATTTATTACAGTTTCATCTGCTGCTAAAGCTGCAAAGGAAATTGTTAGCCCTACAATTACTGTCGAAATCCACGGCATCATTTTAGCTGCTCAATTCTTTCAGATGGAGAAATAATATCAGTCAATCGCACGCCAAATTTTTCATTCACAACAACGGCCTCACCGCGAGCGATAAGTTTTCCGTTAACTAAAACCTCCATGGGCTCACCGGCTAACTTCGAAAGCTCTAAAACAGAACCTTGAGTCAGATTAAGTAGCTCGCTGACTGCCATTTTTGTCCGGCCAAGTTCCACGGTAACTTTTAACGGAATATCTAGGATGAGATTGAGATTCTTATCCTTCGCAGGACTTAATCCATGCTCACCGCCGCCACCACTGCTGCTGCCACCACCAGCTGAACTACTGCCTCCAGAGCCACCCGCTCCGCCAGAGCCTGACTGATTTTTTAGTTCACTGATTTGGTCTTCGATATTGTCAAATGGATCATTCCCCATAATTCCCCCTGTTTATTTCTCAATAGGACGGGTGATCTGCATCGCTACCGTTCCGTGATGAATTCCGTAATACCCTTTAAACTTTTTAACTTCTTCAACTTGAATATCTAATTCTCCGGACGAGTCCTGAGTGAGTGGAATAATGTCACCTATTTTTAGACTCATCAGATCCTTCAACTTAATTTCGGTTTCACCTAAGTTAACATTGATGTCGACTTCGGTTTCTAATAACTGTTCCTTAATAATTGAAGTCCATAATTTCTTATCTGTTTGATCGGACTCGACCTGGAATCCAGTCGATAGTTTTTGCTTGATCGGCTCAATGGTCGAATACGGAATTACGATAGAAATCGTTCCAGAAGCAGCTTCCAATTCAACGTCGAACGTAGTTGCGATGACAACATCTGTTGGAGGCACGATTCCAACAAACTGTGGATTAATTTCTGTACGTTGAAACGAGCAACCAATTTTTTCAATTGTTGACCACGACTGTTCAAGATCATTAATAGCCAACTCAACCACTTTTTTAACAATCTGCAACTCAATCGGAGTAAATTCTTTTCCGTCTAACTTTGCATAAGGACGGTCAGCGCCTCCAAAAAACGAATCGACCAGGGCATAAGCAAGCTTTGCTTCAATAACAAATAAGGCAGATCCACGTAAATTATTAAAACGCAGAACCGACATGCATGTCGGAATCGGCAAGGTATTAATAAATTCACCAAATTTTAAAAATTCAGTAGATGTCAAAGTGATCGACGCAATTTTACGCAGCGAGGACGATAATGAAACACGAAATGAACGCATAAATTTTTCATAAATAACTTCGAGCTGCGGTAAACGTCCGCGAATGATTCTATCCTGACTAGTCAGGTCGTAGTTAATAATATTCTTGCCGTCATCACGCATTTTTTTGACATTGCCGCCGCCACTGCTGCTGCTACCACTGCTGGAATTATCCGACGTAGGGACTTCCCCGTCAGATACTGCTGCTAGCAGGGCATCCACTTCACTTTGCGATAAAATTTGATTCATGCGAACCTCGTGTTTTAGTTGTAAATCAGCTCTGTGAAGTAAACGTTTATAATCTTTCCTTTACTTAAAAAGGAATTAACTTGATCTTTAATTTCGTTTCGCAAAAGATCTTTTCCTTCCTTTGTCGAGACTTCGTCATAGGTCTTGCTTGAAAGGATTATGATTATAAAATCTCGGATTTGCGCTTTTCGATTATCAATTTCTTGAATAACATCAGCGCCTTTGACTTCGAGTTCCATGTTGACCTTAAGAACTTTGCGTCCTTTCGAGCCAGCTAAATTAACAATAAAAGTTTCTAGGGGAATAACTTTTCCAACGTCTTCAGTTTTTAACAGATCAGCTTTGTCATCTTTTGGCGCGCCCTCAATAACTTGCTCAAGCGTTGTCGTTGGTCTCTGACTATTTTTTAAAAGCATGAAGCCTACACCTAAAACGGCCGCCATATTGATAACCACTAGTCCAATTAAAAAGTAGGACCTTGATCCAGTTGAGGCCGCCGGTGCTTCTGTTGGTGCTGCGTCTTTTGATGCTTTTTCTTCAGCCACTGTCATCCTCCGTGATGAGTCGGGAGTCAAAAATCTGCTCTTCAAAATAAAGACACAGCTCCCCACGTAAATAGTGAGCAACTCAAGTGCCAACTAGACTTATTTGAAAAAAGAAATTTAAAACGATCACAAGTCAAAAAAATGAACTTACACAGCTCTTGTGGTCAGGGCCTTAGGCTGGTCTAGGAAAAAAGATGCATTTCTAATGACTGGTCCTGTTGGAATTTTGTCAGCGACTGGACTGGCCCAGCTGCTGCAAAAATTTGTGAACTAAAACAGGATTGCCAGCCACAACAGTTTTTTCAAATGGAGTATACGCCTGACCTTCGTAGGTTCTTAATATACCGCCGGCCTCTTCGATAAGAATTTTTCCCGCTGCTGTATCCCACGGCTTCAAGTTTTTTTCCCAAAATAAATCGAACACACCACTGCTAACCAATGCTAAATCGTAAGCGGCAGCCCCTGCTCTACGTATTCCACGCGCTAAACGAACAAAGTGAGAAAAAATACGAATTTGCTCTTCTAAATTCTCAGGCTCTTCAGCAAAAAATCCAGTTGCTAACAGCGCATCAGAAAATTCAGCCGTTTTTGAAACAGTTACTTTTTTTCCATTGCAGAAAGTGCCCTGACCACGAATAGCTGTCCACGTCTGATTCATCATAGGAACATCAATAATTCCAATTTCAATTTCACCATCACACTCTAGAGCCAGTGAAATACAAAAAATTGGAAACTGATGTACAAAATTCGTTGTTCCATCTAGCGGGTCTAAAATCCAGCGGGCCTTTTGCGACGGTGTAAAACTGAATTGATTTTCCAAAAAGCTGGTCTCTTCACCTAAAAAATCGACATCCGGGCAAAGTTTTGCCAGTTCAAGTTTCATGATTTCTTCACAGTTACGATCAGCTTCACTAACTAGACCTGCCTTTTCTTTGCTTTCAATTTGGCTAATTTTTCCAAAATATCCTAATAAACAAGCGCGGCCCAGCGCTACAGCGCTTAAGGCGGCTTCGAACCTGGACTTTTTCATAATTTTTTACCCTGATTTGACGATTTTTTCATCTATAGGTTAGACTATAGAGATATCGTGAATGTAAGTCATTTAAAACGGAGTCAGACACATGAGCCAAAATACAGATAAGATGTTGAAACTAGCCCTAGTTTTTTTTATTTCCTTACTTTCTTTCTCAATAGGTACATTTGTTGGAAAAAAATATTCTGATAACCAACATAAACTGGCGCAGTTGGAACCACAGAAAAACAAGGAAATTACCGAGCACGATTTTGCGGCCAGCGCTGATGGTGAAAAATCTGAAGTAACTGCCGGCAAAGACGGTGCTGACCCGCTACTGACAGATAACGAAGTTGCAAAAATTGCTGAAGAATTTGCTACCGAAACGGAAGCAGATACAAAAATGGAAAAGTCCGTAAACCCACCGACTACAATGAATTCCGCTGCCCCGACTACATCAGCTATATCAGCGACTTCGGACGAAAAAGAAATACGAGAAATCACCGCAACGGCCAGACCTACAATTCAGCCCAAACCATTACCTGCAGCAACCTTAAAAACCGCTCCGGCAAAAACTGCAGCAGCAACTACGACTGCAGCTCCCACATCAGCACCAGCAGCAGCAACACCAGCGCGTGAAGTAGCTAGCTTACCGGCATCCACGATGGGTCAATACACAGTTCAGGTTGGTTCGTTCCCGACTCAAGCTGAGGCTCAGAAGCTGTCGCAGGATTTAATGAACAAAGGTTACAAATCAAGTTCAATCCCAGCCCAAATAAACGGACAGACTTGGCATCGCGTGCAAGTCGGACTATTTGGCACAGTCAAAGAAGCTCAGAACTACAAAAAAGATTTTTTAGAAAAAACGAAATTAACAGCTGCGATCGTTCAACGCGTAAAATAAGTTAGTAAGGGATGCTAGCGCCGAGTTTAATCTGGGCCGTTGGCACCCACTGTGGGCTGAAGTTTTTAGAGCCTAAGATCTTAAATTCTGTTTCGATAATAAGGTATTTCACTCGGCCAATAACGGATGCAGCTACTCCGTAGACAGCATTTGTACCTGCTTTAGATGTTGAGGGCGATGCCAACACTTGCGTGTAGACTTCTGTTTGGGTTGTGCCAGCAGTTCCACCAATCATAATCTCTAAACTGTGATTTTTTTCAGGAACTAATATTTCATAGATTTTGTATCCAGCAGTGAGCGCATATTCCTTTGAATCAGATCGTACACTAAAACTGCTATTTCCAGTTTGAGATTCTCGGCGACTGTAATCCATGCCAACTCTGTAGAGTCCGTGCCGCACAGCTATTCCATAGGATCGATAATCCACAACCTCAATCGCTTGATTAGCACTGTCTTCGTAACGAAACTGTAGCTGTAATGGCATAATGTCTATAGAGCTAGCAGCCCACGCCTGCGGTGCGATCATCAGTGAAACAAGAAGTGCCGTTAATTTCATGGTTTAGATATCACACTGTGGTTATCTTTTTTTTGGCATTTAATTCGAATGTCCGTGTCGATTTTTTTATAATTTAAATACTCTATGGCAAACTCACAAGCCTCTTGGCTAAGTGATTTTCTTTCGATTTGTCTTTCAATGAAGTTTTCAAACAAATCAGCAGAATTTAAGACTTCGCTTTCATTTAAATTTTTCAGTCGTTCAGAAAGTGATTTTAGATAGGTGATCACATCCTGGGCCACAGAAAACTTAGCTTCAGTTAAGGATAATTTTTCAGTAACCATTCTTAAAGTTGTCCACTGCTTTAAAAAACGAGCGTGAGGTGTCCCAATGGTATAGGCGTTATCTACGAGCGCTAATCGGGGCTCAGCAGCAAAATTTATTGCTTGCTCCACTTGGGCATCTATCTCGTCATGCGTCTGGTACTCACCAACTTCTTTAGCCGCAAGAGACACTGTTCGTTCTTTGACGAATTCAGGAAGTGACCAGCGCATAAAATCAGGATCGTTGGTGTAAACCCAGCCCCAAAAATCTGCAAGTCCTTCATTCAAACCACGAAGATAAACTTCATTGTGCAATTGAGCTTTCTTTTTCTCAGAGAAAGGCGGAGGCTTAATCATCTTCACGTTTTTCAGCAACTGCTCTGGAGGTGGCGCAGGAACTTCATGTGCAGAAGCAATGCCTGTCAAAATTTTATTATTTGTCATAGCTGTTTTAAGCACCAATTTGAAAAACAACGAATGAAAATGCTCGTGCGCAATAATACCTGCATTGATACTGATAGGAAGATCTGTTGCCGTGAACGGCGCAAACATCATGGCGTCAGTTCGTCCATCGTAGAAAGCACTATTTTTTCTCTGCAGTCCGTTTTCAATCATTAGAGTTTCAAGACCGATCGAGCGCGGCCACGCGTTCACGTCGCTAGCACCGACCCGAAGATCTAGCGTTGCCAGACTTTGCATGTGAAAATAAATGGCTGCCATTTGCGCTGAAA
Source organism: Bdellovibrionales bacterium (assembly GCA_043754975.1). GTDB lineage: Bacteria > Bdellovibrionota > Bdellovibrionia > Bdellovibrionales > Bdellovibrionaceae > Pseudobdellovibrio. Next base: position 5,969 of record JAYUTU010000269.1, read on the forward strand.
CAAAATCAGAGGGGATAAATACTGGCCCCGACTTAATGAATTTTGCGCGCGGTGAACCACCAGTAAGCTGACTTTCAGTAGCTCCTGGGCTATAAAAAAATCGAGCAAATTTGCCTGCAACTTCTTTGAGATTGGAAATTTCTAATAACTGAACAGTGACTAGGCGGTATGACGCCGCATCTTCATTCGCTGGAATTTGTACAGCGACTGTGCCGCGCGCCTCATCGACATCTGATTTTTGCGCGCAGCCCGCGTAGAATAAGCACAGAATCAGTAAAATAATTAATCTGGACAACAGCTTAAGCAAAAATCCCCCGATGAACTAATAGCGACAAGCGTTATAATTAGACTATTTCGTCGAAAATCTCAATTTTTATGGGTATTTATCATGTACCCATGGACCTTCTTGAAAGCATTACACAGAACCTAAATCCCGCGCAGAAAAAAGCCGTACAAACATTAGACGGTCCTGTACTAATTTTAGCAGGCGCTGGCAGCGGGAAAACGCGCGTTCTTATTAGCCGTATGGCAAATTTAATTGCTCACGGCGCTGCTGCACCGGATGAGGTTTTATGTGTGACGTTTACCAACAAAGCCGCAAAAGAAATGGAACACCGAAGCTTTAAAATATTAAGTGAACTTGGAGTTCCTGTTACGCGGGATCTTTGGATTAATACGTTTCACTCGTTTTGTGTGCGCATTCTAAGAAAACATATCGATCTGTTACATTACAAAAAGCCATTCACAATTTACGACTCTGGTGACCAGTTATCACAAATTAAAAGAGTCATGACCAATTTAAATATTAACGACAAGATGTTTCCCGCAAAAAATTTTCAGTCACGAATTAGCAATGCAAAAATGCTGGGCTTGTCACCAGAACAATTACGATCAGGAAAAAGTGACGGTGCTAAATTAGATCCCAAATCACTTGATGTCTACGAACGTTACGAAGAAGAAATGAAGCGCGCAAACGCACTTGATTTTGACGATCTGTTATTGAAAACTCATGAGCTTTTTCGTATGTATCCAGATTTACTTTCGCAGTATCAAGAAAAATTTAAATACATCATGGTGGATGAATACCAGGATACAAACCACATCCAGTATCTATTGGTGCAGCAGCTGGCAAAAGCCCATCGGAACCTGTGCGTCGTTGGAGACGAAGATCAATCTATCTATTCATGGCGTGGCGCAGATATCTCAAACATTTTGGATTTCGAAAAAGATTTTAAAGATGCAGTTATTATTAAATTAGAAGAGAACTACCGCTCAACAGGAACAATTGTTACTGCAGCGACAAAATTGATTAGCAACAACACTCAGCGAAAAGAAAAAACACTTTTCACCAGCAACCCAGTGGGTGATTTAATTCAAATCCGGGAAGAGCGTAACGAGTACGACGAAGCCCGCTTTGTTGCTAAAACCATTCAGAATTTAATTTCTTCAGGGCACAATGAATTAAATGATTATGCTATTTTTTATCGAACCAATGCACAATCACGAGTTCTAGAAGAACAACTGCGAACGTTAGCTTTGCCCTACCGCCTGGTTGGTGGAATCAGGTTCTACGAACGTGCTGAAATTAAAGATGTGCTTGCCTATATGCGTTTGTCTGTAAATTCGAGCGATGATATTGCACTGAAACGAATAATAAATGTTCCGGCTAGGGGCCTGGGTAAAACCACTGTTGAGCAGCTAGAAAGTGTTGCCACTCAACGAAAAATATCAGTATTGGCTGCAACAAAAGCTTTGGTTGATGAGAAACATTTTAATGCTGGCACCACTGGAAAACTTCGACGATTCATTGATTTGATTGAAGATCTGCATAATCAGCAAAATGCTTTTAAGATTTCTGAATTTTATTCGATTGTCTTAGAAAAAACCGACTATGTTCAGATGTTAAAAAAAGAAGACACTCCGGAAGCTGAAGCTCGATTAGATAACTTAGAAGAATTAGATAATGCGATTGATCAGTTCGAAAAAGAACGTGGTGAAGATGCTACTTTATCTAACTATTTAGAGGAAATGACTTTAACAACTGGTCTGGATGAAGCTGACAACAAAGTCACATCAGCAATCACTATGATGACGATGCATATTTCAAAAGGATTAGAGTACCCGTTTGTTTTTATTATTGGCTGTGAAGAAAATTTATTTCCATCCAGTCGTGGTGATGAAGAAAATGCGGATGATCTGGAAGAAGAGCGACGCTTAGCCTACGTGGGAATTACTCGTGCGCGTGAAAAACTGTGGATGACACATACGAAAATGCGCCGGGTATGGGGCCAGGAACAGATGAATCCACCTTCGCGCTTTTTAAAAGAAATCCCAAAAGAGCTTACTTCATTTTCTAGTGCTGCTCCGCAGATGGCAGTTTCTAGCTTTGCCAACCGATATGGTGCAAAAAAATCATATGATGATGTCGACCAGCGAAGTGATTATGATGAATACTCACAGGTCGAACGACAGGTCAGCAAATCGTCTGGTTATGACAAAGGCCAACGTGTACGACACCCAACTTTTGGCATCGGCTCGATTTTTGGTACAGAAGGTATGGGCGATGATTTAAAGATTAGTGTGCTTTTTCAAGATAACACGATTAAAAAGTTTGTAGCTAAGTACGCACGATTAGAAAAAATTTAAATATTTAATAACTTAAAAATGGGAGTTTTTATGAAAACAATTTTAGTAGCGTTAGTTTCGACTTTTTTTGCAGTTGCCGTTGGTGCTCAGCAAAGACCCTCAAAAAAAATGGTGGCCCCGGGATATCAACCAACAACCTATAGCTCGAGCTATAGTTCGAGCAGTGATTTTCTTCATGAAGTGGATTTGAATTTATCTCAAGGTTATTTTAGATCTGCTAAAGTAGGTTCAAGCACAGTCTCAGATTTATCTATACTTGGCTCTTACAGTTATGATTTCGGACAGCAAATTCAAGTTGGTGCCGACGTTGGACTGCGTTCTTTGGACTCCTTAACTCGATTTACACTAGCAGCAACTGGTACTTATAACTTGAATCCCGATTACGCAAATTCACTGTTCTTTAAAGGCGGAGTAGGATTTTATCCGGTTTTTAAAGTTTCAGCTTCTGGAAATCTAGACAACAAAAATGAACTTGGAATCTTTGTTTCTGCTGGAAAACGTTTTAAAATTTGGGAGCATGTAAATTACAAGCCATCAATAATGATTTTGAAAGTCAGCGATATTGATCCCGAGTTGACACTGCTGTTTTTAAATATTTCTTTAAATACGAATGTATTTTAAATTGTTTTAGAATTTTTCAGCTGCAGCCATTCGTTTTGATAGAGTTCATAATCGAGTGGCTTCATAATTTCTGAGGCTATGGGATTTACGTATTCAGCTTCGACTCCGTCCCAACCTAAATATTGACGACTTAGTAATGTTGCTGATTTTTCAAATTGTGGAGTGTAATAAACTTTGCCGCCACCATCGGGAATATCTAAGGCAAAGTTTGGCATTGCCAATCCAGAAAGATGGCCCCAGAGCTCTTTTTGAATCTCTAATGAATTTTCGACAGTTGTCCGTAAGTAATCAGATCCAATCGATGGATCGCACTGAAACATGTAGTACGGTTTTGCACGTAAATACAAAAGTCTGCGCGATAAGGCCTGCACAATAGCTGGGTGATTATTAACACCGTTAAGTAATACCATCTGGTTCATGACCGGAATGCCATGATCCACAAAGTTTTCAACAGCCATTGCAGCTTCGGCAGTTAATTCACGAGGGTGATTGAAATGGGTCATTAAAAAAACTGGCTTCGCTTTTTGAATAATCTTGACTAGATTTGACGTGATTCGCATGGGTGCAACAACCGGCATGCGCGTGCCAATACGAATAATTTCGACATGATCAATTTTTCGCAGATCTGTTAAAACTCGGTCCAGTTGTTCGTCGGAAACAGTCAGGGGATCGCCACCAGACAAAATGACTTCGCGAAGGCCCGTTGCTTTTTTTATATAATCGAGTGCTTTTTCATAATCAGAATTTTTAATAAACGCCTGGTCTGCGCCTGTAAAATGTTTGCGTGTGCAGTACCGACAATAAACACTGCAAATATCAGTAATTAAAAAAAGAACCCTGTCTGAATAGCGATGAATAATGCGGGGTACGGGGTTATTGCTACTTTTTTTTTCACCCAGCGGATCTGCCAAGCCCTGCTTGGGATCGAAAAGTTCCTTTTCATGGGGCACGACGATTCGGCGGATTGGGTCTAAGTCAGATCTATTTGCGGCAAGGCTTGCGTAATAGGGAGTGGCTCTAACGTTAAAAACTTGCGTCCCATCACTTTTTAATTGAAAAACTTTTTTTTCAGCCTCATTCAAAGTGAAGTAGCTATTGAATTGAGACTCTGTTTTTAAAGAATTTCTAAGTTGCCAGGTCCAATCCATCCACTGCGCAGCCTCAATGTTGGCGGGCTTTGGTGCTGGCGAATAGACTAATTTCATGGCCGTAGGATAAATGAGTTTCAAAACAAGACAAGCAGATTCAAAAAATTGTCAGTTTCCGTAGTCTGCTAGAATATTTAATTCAACTGCGCAAAGTGCCGTTATTGTTAAGACTTTTCATTTTCCCCCAATGGGGCACTACAAGTTGGTCGCACGTTTTACTATGACACACTTTTCAGAGCTTCAATTCATTAGTGTTTTCAACCGTTTAATAGCAGTGACTCAAACAAGGTCAGTGGCTTGGACTTCGCTTTGTAGAGTGGTGAAGATAAATTTTTGATCGGGAAGATCACTATAAACGGAGGAATTTATGAAACAGACACCTACAAACAAGCAGCAGTGGATCTTATGTGCCGCTTTACTCATGGCACTTAGCAGTCAGAGCTACTTTCAAGTTTCATCCAACATGCTAAGCAGCATAGAGTTAGCATCTCTTGACGGACAGCCTGAAGCAGCTGCCGATGTTAAATTATTTGAATTTTATAAATCCTACGAGCTTATGCGCATGAATGAAGCCAGGATTTCAAAAAGTGCAGAAGAAAAGGCACTGAAATTAAAACAGGCCAATGCAGCGAAAGTAAAAGCAGACCAGTTAGCTAAAAAAGTTTCTGCGGCAGCAGCCTTAACAGCAGCTCCGGCAAAAGCAACTGCAAAAGCAA
>JAYUTU010000270.1:0-2223 GCA_043754975.1 Bdellovibrionales bacterium
GTCAGACTTACCCTTACCCTAAAAGGGTAAAGATCAGCACAAGGGGGAAGGTAACAAGTTAGTAAGTTAGGGTTCGTTCAAAAGCCCAGGCAAAAGAAAGGGAAAAAAATATCCTGGGTTGATCAGTGTGGTCAAATAGGGAGTTATTCTTAACCCTCAAAAGATGGACTTTGACCACCATCTATTAAGCCCTTAGTTGCCTGGCTTATTCTTACGAAGAATTTTTGTTAGTGCCCTTTGCTCTTGCTCAAAAATAAGAGCAAAAGCAAAAGGAACATTCTCTTTGGCTGCTTGGCTGCCAAAGGTTCTCAAAAGCTGTAACTTTCCCCGCAAGGGGAAAAGTAACTGGCAAAAGCAAAAGTAAGCCAAATTTCCCCGAGTTTATGTATTAGCTAGGAACGAACCGAACTTCAAGTGGAACTAGGTTTAGTTTTGAGGGAATATAACCTATTTCTTTAAATGGCGCATCTTTATAAAAAGTCAAAGTTTCGGATAATGCTTGTTTAAGAAACGACCGAGTAACAATCAAATCTATTAAACCGTGATAAAGTAAATATTCTGCTGTTTGAAAATTATCAGGTAATTGAGTTGGGTCGACGTCCGGGTTATCCGGCGCGCCTCCCATTTAGAACCGTACGTGCGACTTTCACCGCATACGGCTCCCGACTTAGTTAGGGGTTGGTCCCCCAGGCACCCCAAGAACGGGAATCGCCTGCTCTTTTGCTTTCTTGTGCAGCCAAAGTAGAAGAGAACCTAAAAGCAAAGGTTGTTTCTTCTGTTGCGCAAAGAAAGTTTGTTGAGGTTTTGCGCATGGTGTTGCGTATAAGGGTTAAGGTTTTAGCTAGCGCCGATTGATGGTGAATAAGATCATGACAACTTTTGTGTAGAGCGGCAAGATTGCCGGGTTTCCACTTAGTATGGTTGCCGTCAACGTGATACAATTCTACAGGCTGGTTGTCAATAAAATCCTGATTGCAATGCTTACACTTAAACGATTGTTTTTTCAATGTTTGGGCTGTCAATCCATCGTATAATTTACTGTTACGTTTGCTCCAGTAGACTAGGTCTCCATCATACAGGGATTTATTACCTTAAACATTGACAAATTTGTGCTCTGAAGAACTCACGGATGGAAAAGCTTTTTTAATCAGTTGGTTTACATCGTAGCGATTTAAACTCGCCTGTATTATGAAGTGTTTCAATGTGCTGTAACTACAGTGCCAAAGACGATGGTTGTCCATGTTACAGTGCTTATGATAATTTCGCCACCCTCTAACGATAAGGGCTAACCTTTTACTCTTTTCTTGCACACCAATAGCCGAATTGTTGACCACGGCTTTTATTTTCTTGATAACATTTTTGTAGTTTTTCTTCGAGGGGGTTGACCGAAATCTGCCATCAGGAAGAACTTTGAAGTGCCAGCCAAGAAAGTCGAAACCGGTTGTCGTAGCTGTCATCTTTGTTTTTTTTTGACTAATGTTCAGGCCTCTTGTTTTTAAGAAGGCTTTTATTTTGTCTAGAACCTCATTAGCGGAGTCTTTAGGCTTTAAGAAAAAAACCATGTTGTCGGCATAACGAATCGATGGGTGGATTTGTTCAATGCCGTTTAGGACAATGTTTACTAATAGGGAATTTATGGTCCCACCTTGTGGTATACTTTGTTCCCGGTCTGAAGGACTGCCAAAGGAAGGGCCGGCAAAAGCAGCTCCTAGTTTTAAGAATTGTTTTAAACACGCTTTGATGCACGTAGGGGCAATAACTAGATCCAAAATGGTTTGATGATGAATACGATCAAAGCATTTTTCCATGTTTAGTTCTATAACCTTTTTATCTTTGCCATTAGCTTGACTACTTAAGTTTAGAAATAAGTATTTTTGGGCGTCATGTGTGTCTCGTCCCTCTTGCCTTACTGGCGATAGCAAGTTAGGGGGTCGAAATCCGTAGCTTCTTTCGTCGAAATGGGCTTCGTGTGCCGGTTCCAGGATCATTTTTATTAAGCATTGCCACGCGCGGTCTGAAATCGTTAGAATTTTTAACGTTCTCATGGTTGGAACAACGTGTGATTTAGGAATAGGCATTTTTTTGCAAAGGAGCGGTTGATGTTGCCATCGTTTAGCTTCCTGACTTAGCTTTTTCTCTAAGGCAAATCGTTCAGCATTGGTTAACGCTAATTTTCTGTCAATACCAGCCGACTTTTTCCCGGCGTTAAGTTGAGTCACTTGT
>JAYUTU010000271.1:0-2223 GCA_043754975.1 Bdellovibrionales bacterium
CCCGAAACTAGAAGTATTAAAGCCTCCTGAAATTTTCCGGGGTTCACATTGCGCAGATATTGCAATCGTACTAAGAGCTGAGTTCTAATAAGCGATTGAAAATCGTTTACAGTAAAATCAAATTGGAAAAGCTGTTTCCTAATATCATCCGCTAATTGGGGATCTTCTTTCATGATGCCGTAACCAAAGTACTCTTCCGGAAACTTCGAAAGTTTTGAAATACGAAGCTCAAATTCTGGTATTCTTAACTTTCTACCTGCGCTCACCAGTTCGTTAGGGTACATGATAAATGCAGAAATCCACCCGACATCATTTGCGTAACTTGTCTCGACTGCCAAAGCACCTTTTCCATATTGCGAAGCACGGGCTATTTCTTCCTTTTTAGCATTACGAAAATTAACAAAGAAAAATAAGTTGTCATCGGAGGCAAGAAATTTACTGTTAAAATTATTGCTTGAGTTGAGACCACCACCCACACCGATTTTAGAAAGCTGTCTCGAGCTAAGCAGAGGCGTTGTAGGTTTTTCATCACCAAAATCGCCATTATGAACGAAGCTTAACTCAAGTTGGTTTACGAGTTGCTCTACTTTTTCCATTTGTTTTTCGGGAATATAATATTTTCCGCTGAGCAAATTGGTCACATTTTTTTTACTTAAATCTCGTAATGCCAACCTTGGATCGACGTTTGTTGGGTGAAATCCATGTTTTTCAATAGCTTGCTGAAGTGATGCCATTTGCATTTTATTGAGTCTATCCCCGCGATAGCCATCAAAAGTCTGCTGGAGATAGGCAACGAGACTATTCTTTAATTCTGATGAAGTTGTTGCTAAAGGATTTCTTTGCTTTAGATAAATCAAAAACGGTTCGGACTGCATGATATTGTGGAGTTCGGACCTGGCCTCAAATGGAGAAAGAAATTGTTCAACAGCCCGTGTGCTCGTGAGGTTTTGCGAGGGGAACAGCTCAGAACAGGTTAATGCCGCCGCAGCTGCTGGAGCCCCAAAAAGGAATAACCAAAAGGCTAACATGACGAATTTTGTCATGCATTTGGAAAGCCTCGGTACGCTGTGTTTCGCTCCATATTTCATAGGGACTCCATATCGCCATAAATGCAATAGCAATACCCGCTTCCCGCTTCATTTCGACACAGTCATTTTTTCAAGTTCTGTTGCGCTTACTGAGATCCAATGGTACCAGTTGCTTCATAATTCTTTAAGGGAGCCTTTTAATGAACAAAGCCGTTTTTACAATGTTATTATCTTTTTTCTTTTTTGCACCAATTTCTCATGCCGCTTTTAACTTCGATGGATGCTATCAGCTTTATAAGCCAAGCGTAATGTTCCCAGCCTTTTGTTTAGATGGAACTACTGAAGAAGGAATAAACGGTGCTGGCGTTCGCCTTGTTATATTCCAAACGAATACTGATATTATCAGCGCATGGGCGGTTTCAACTGCTTTAGGTGGTTTAGACAATTCACTGGAATTCATTTTAGACTCAAATAGAGTGCTTGTTTTGAGCCAAGTTAAAATGATCGGATCACGTCTTGAAGGTACTGCTACTTTCGGTAAAACCGATCTAAGATTTTTACAACTTGATCATTCAACCTCACAACGTCTACTTTCAAAATTTTATGCTGAACCTAAATGTAAGACAGCAAATCCAGGCGAAATCGTTAAGCTAAAGTAATTTAGAAAGTTGTAAATAAATCACTTGCTTCCAAGGCAGTAAAATAAAAAACGACTCTGCGTTTATTGGCGTGAGTCGTTTTTTATTTAGGATGATCTAGTGGCGACACCCTTTAAAGGCAGTCTATCTGACACCCAAGCTGAAATCAGGTCATTTGCTGGCGCTTCGGGAGATCTTTTTGTCTTTACGATAATTAAAAAATGATCTTGAGCTAAGCCCTGTCTTTTCAATGAAAATGCGTTTTTGTTCCTTAACCATCAAATTCTGCTTTGACAACTCTTTGATTAATACACTTGGCTCGACGGTTCCGTTTGGTAAAGTATCTGCGAAAAGCTCACGCCAAGAATCTGGGTGGACTTCCGCTAAGCGATAACCCTTTTTTAAAGTCCGAAAACTAATCTGCGGTAAAGACGACTCCGTGATCTGACTTACTAAAAACTCAGCGACTTCAGTCGAAAGCTTGGTCTTTGAAAACCACTTCTTTAAAGATGCGGCCTCTAGGAGAAGTCTTTTCGCCTCAGTAATCTTTATATCAA
>JAYUTU010000272.1:0-2222 GCA_043754975.1 Bdellovibrionales bacterium
TTATGGTATTGGTCATTATTTATGGCGTATTTAAAATAGTAAAATGGGGCGAGATTTTTAATAAAAATTATGTAGAGTATGTTAATAAAAAAGAAGAGATAATCTTGCCAACAACAATAGGAGAGAGGGTTCTAAGTTACGAAGATAAATTATGGCTAAGTCTTTTTGTAAATAAATTAAAAAAAATAAATCTAGAGACATTAGAAATAAAAACATCAACTACCAGTAATCAAATTACTTTAAATGTTTCTCAGGACATTAAAAGTAAAGCAAGAGTGGACATACAAAAGATGTCTAATTTTGACATAAAATTAAAAATAAAAGATAATTTAGAAAACATTTGGATTAATTTTGTGAGTGTATACATGAGTAAAGAAGTGGAGGAATTGATTAAAAAAGGAAAGAAAATAGAATACATAGATCTTCGTTTTGGTGCGAAAGTTTTTTATAAATTAAAAGAAGAGCCTGCAATAGAAAAAGCTACGAGCACAGACATAATTTAAAGTAATTTAATTTCACACAAAAGCATTTTTATGTTATCATGTTTTTATGATAAAAGGATTTTGGGAAAAAGTGTACGATACTGCAAAAAAAGAAAATAGGCCTATATATACATTGGCACCAATGGCGGATGTAACTGATGCGGCATTTCGCCTTATGATAGCAAGATACGGTAGACCTGATGTAACATGGACTGAGTTTGTGTCTTGTAATGGGCTTATGAGCGAAGGGCGTACAGTCTTAAAAAGAGATTTAGAATATTCTGAAATGGAGAGGCCAATAGTAGCACAACTGTTTACCAGTGTGCCAGAAAATATGGAAGGTGCAGCAAAACTGTGTCTTGAAATGGGGTTTGATGGTATAGATATTAATATGGGTTGCCCAGTAAACACAATAGACAAGCAAGGTGCAGGAGCTCACCTCATAACCACCCCAAAGTTAGCTCAAGAGATTATACGTGCAGCTCAAAGAGGTGTAGAAAATAAAATACCAGTATCAGTAAAAACTAGAATTGGTTTTAATAAAATAGAGTATAAAGAATGGTTCCCGAAAATATTAGAATGTAACGTGCCAGTTCTTACTGTGCACCTTAGAACAAAAAAAGAAATGTCACTAGTACCAGCCCATTTTGAACTTATAAATGAGATACAAGAATTAGTAAAAAAACTTTCCCCAGAAACTATTTTAATTATAAATGGTGATATAAAAAATATAGGACAAAGTAATGAATTATATGAAAAATATAATTTTGACGGAGTGATGATAGGCAGGGGGGTATTTGGCACTCCTTGGTTATTTAATGTAGAAAGATATAAAAATAATTTAGAGTTTTCTTTAAAAGAAAAGTTGGAAATAATGCTAGAGCATACAAAACTTTTTGAAGAAAAACTTGCTGATATAAAAAGTTTTTCCATCATGAAGAAACATTACAAAGCCTATGTGAATGGTTTCGATGGAGCAAAAGAGTTGCGAGAAAAACTTTTTGATACTAATAATTATAAAGAAGTAGAAGAAAAAGTATTACATTATATAAAAAATAATTTAGATAAAAATGGGAAAGTTATAAGCCTAAGAAGAAAGAAAAGTATTTTATTTTCTGTTATTCCACAGCACGAAATAGAGCTGGGTCTTCGACGGCAGCGACGCGAACAGCCACAGGCAACCCCCGATCCCCGCCAGCCCGACGACCCACGGCAGCGGGACGGTGAACTTGCGCGGCCGGTCGGGCTCGCGCACCCGCATGACCAGCATCGCCGCGCACACCGCGACGAACGCGCACAAGGTCCCGGCATTGGCGAGCGCGGCGATATCGGCGAGCGGGAACAGTCCGGCGATGATTGCCACCACGACGGCAGTGAAGATCGTGATCCGCACCGGCGATCCCCGCTTCGACACGCGCGCCAGGCTTGGCGGCAACAACCCGTCGCGCGCCATGGTGAAGAAGATCCGGCTTTGCCCGAAGAAGAAGGCCAGGATCACCGTCGGCAGCGCGATCACCGCCGAAATTGCCAGGAACCACGCCGCCCACGGCTTGTCGAGTTCGCGCAAAATAAGCGCCAGCGGCTCGGGGCTATCGGCGAAGCGGGTGTAAGCGATCGCGCCGATCGCCGCTGCCGCCACCGCCATGTAAATAATGACGCACAACAACATTGACCCGATGATCCCGATCGCAAGATCACGGTCGGGGTTCTTGGTTTCCTCGGCAGCGGTCGCGATCGCAT
>JAYUTU010000273.1:0-4805 GCA_043754975.1 Bdellovibrionales bacterium
CCTTGACTTATTTTTAACCTCAGTTGACCCACACACACGGGCAAAGGGATACTAAGCGTATGAAAAGTATGACGGGTTACGGAGTCTTTCGATTAGAAAATAAAAACCTGATGATTGAAGTCAGTATTCGTTCGGTCAATGGCCGCTACTTAGAAACCCGGTTTCATTCGCCGCGGCTGTATTATGCATTTGAAAGTGAATTGAAAAAGAAGCTGGCCGCAACAATTCAGCGCGGAACTGTCGACATTTATGTTTCACGAAAATTAAAAAGCACAGTAATTGCCACCCGAGTCGTTGGAAATTCAATACTGGGTTTAGAATATTTAAAGGCCTTTAAAAAATTGTCTACGGATCTAGGGCTTAAAGATGCTATTCGGCTGGAGCAGATTACAAAAATGCCTGAGGTAATTCAGGTGGAAGAAAATGATAAAATTCATTTGAACGAAGCCGCTTTGTTAAAAAAAGCATTTGAAGCCGCTTTGAAGAAAATTGAAATTGAGCGTCTCCGAGAGGGAGTTGCTTTAAAAAAAGATCTGATGAAAAATTTAAAAGATCTGCAGCGTCACATGCTTAAGATTTCAAAGCTACGCGAAGAGGCAAATAAAACATTGCAAGAGCGATTTGAGACGCGGATCAAGCTGAAATTATCGAAGGAGTTAGCCAACACTCCAATTGATAGCCAAAGAATCTCACAAGAAATCGTGATGCAATTGGAAAAAGCAGACATTAACGAAGAGATTACGCGGCTGTCAGAGCATCTCAAGAATTTTGAAAAACTAATAGAAGCCTCGCTGGTTGAAGGAAAAAAATTAGATTTTTATACTCAAGAATTATTGCGCGAAGTAAATACGATTGGCTCTAAAAGCCAAGTTTCAGGAATCACCGAGGCCGTTGTTGAATCCAAAACGCTGATTGAGCGAATCCGGGAACAGGTGCAAAACATCGAATGACGACACACGACAACTCCCCAAGCAGGACCTCAGACACCACTTCAAGCACCATGTCAGACATTGCCTCAGATAAATCATCAACTAAGACGCGTATGATTATTGTTGCGGCGCCAAGTGGTGCTGGAAAAAGCAGTTTTGTCGAAAAGTTAGCGGGTGAGGATCCAAGATTACATGATATCATTACCTACACAACGCGGCCGATGCGCCATCACGAAAGTGAGGGGAAGCCCTACTTTTTTATCCCAAAAGAAGAATTCGAAAAAAAGGTTAAAGAAGACTACTTCATTGAATGGGCCCAAGTGCATACAAACTTTTATGGGACGTCTTACGAACAAATTCGGCTGGCTTGGGCCAAAGACAAGGTCGTCATTATGGATATCGATATTCAGGGCGTTGAAACCTTTAAATCAAAGTTTCCCGATGCCAGAACAGTCTTTATTCTACCACCTTCGATTGCAGAGCTTAGACGGCGCGTTATCAAGCGCGATGGCGCTCCGCCAGCTGACTTAGACATTCGCATGGAGAACGCCGAAAAAGAGATGGCCAAAGCGGGTGAGTTCGATGTGCAGATTGTGAATGATAATTTTGAGAGATCTTTCGCTGAATTTAAAAAAATAGTTGAGATTTGGATAGGTTAGAGCTACACTTGAAGACTTCTCTTTAAACAATAATCAAGTCGGAGGCTGCATGGCTCGTGTAACGGTAGAAGATTGTATGGATAAGGTTCCAAATCGTTTCGCATTGGTTTTATTAGTCGCAAAGCGCGCTAAACAACTTCTAAAAGGCAGCGACTGCACAGTAGCTATGAAGAACAACAAATACATCGTGAATTCACTGCGCGAAGTCGCTATGGGTAACGTGGGTTTTGAGTCTAAAATTGACCATGCAACCGCAACGACAGACATGCTGTCAGATCTGAATAAATAAACAGCCCAGGCAGACTTTTTTGTTTTTACACAGCTTTGGTCTGTAAATTTCAACAAATCGTACGAATTATCAATAACCCGCTTAAATAGCGGGTTATTTTGTTTTAAAATAAACTCATGCTGCAGATTCTGACCGATGACAGACTTCCACAAAAGCCGATTAAAACAATCGAAGAATTGTGCGAAAAAATAAAGGCCTATCACCCAGCAGCACAAACGCAGTTCATCGAACGTGTGTACGAGTTTTCCAAACAGAGCCATGAAGGCCAACTCCGCAGATCCGGTGAGCCCTACATCACTCATCCTTTAAACGTGGCGGGGATTCTTGCTGATCTCAGATTAGACTTAGACACGATTGCGACGGGCCTTTTGCATGACACTGTTGAAGATACTCCAGCAACTCTTGAAGTTATAAAAAAAGAATTCGGCGAAACTGTGACTGCGCTTGTAGACGGTGTAACGAAAATTGGTCTGATGAATTTTCGCAATAATTTCGACAAGCAAGGCGAAAATATTCGTAAAATGATTGTCGCGATGGGAAAAGATGTTCGCGTGGTCCTGGTTAAATTAGCTGACCGTTTGCACAACATGCGCACCTTAAATCATATGCCTTATGAAAAACAAGTTCGCATTGCCCAGGAAACATTAGAAATTTACTGTCCGCTAGCTGGTCGAATTGGTATCAGTGCACTAAAAATTGAGTTAGAAGATTTGTGTTTTCGCTACTCAAAACCTGACAAATATTATGAGCTTGTGCAGCAGCTCGAAAAAAATGAAGCAGAGACAGAAAAATACATTACTGAAGTTCGAAAAAACATCGATGAGGTTTTATCTAAATCAGCAATAAAGAATTTTAAAGTTTACGGACGCTCTAAACATCTATGGTCCGTTTTCCGAAAAATGACATCCCGTAATTTGTCCTATGACCAGATATATGATGTGCTTGCTTTTCGCATTACCGTTGAATCCGTGGTCGAGTGTTATGAGGTCTTAGGTTACATCCACTCGATTTGGAAACCAATTCCGGGACGCTTCAAAGATTTCATTGCCATGCCGAAATCGAATAATTACCAGTCATTGCACACCACAGTCATAGGACCCGGTGGGGATCGTATTGAGGTCCAAATCCGCACTGAGGATATGCACTTAATTGCCGAAAAGGGAATTGCTGCGCATTGGAATTATAAAGAGCGCGGAAAGCTTAACGACGTTGAACTTAAGAAAACAAATTGGCTCAGAGATTTATTTTCTTTAAGTCAAACTGGATCGCCTGATGAATTTTTAGATATTGTTAAAACAGATTTAGTCGAACGTGATATTTACGTCTTCACCCCAAAAGGTGATGTCCAAGAGCTACCTGACGGAGCAACGCCAGTGGATCTGGCCTACGCTATTCATACGTCATTAGGCAACACCTGCACCGGTGCCCGGGTAAACGGAAAAATGGTGCAGTTGAAGCATTTGTTGGCCAATGGCGACCGCGTGGAAATCATAACTTCAAAAACCCAGACGCCTTCAAAAGATTGGCTGAAATTTGCAGTCACGAATAAGGCAAAAGCAAAAATACGACAGTTCGTCAAAGAAGAGCAGCGGAGGAATTCAGTATTTATCGGCAAAGATATTGTTGAAAAAGAGTTTCGTAAATTTGGCTTAGCAGCAGCAAAATATTTAAAGGGTCCCGATTTTGATAAATACATGAGTGACTGCGGAGTTGTCGACTTAGAAGAGCTGTATGCCCGTGTAGGCTACGGCAAATTTGAACCGAAACATTTAATTGATAACCTAAGCCCCGATGCAATTCAAAAAGAGATTGAAAAAAACGAACAGCCAGAAAATATCACGTTTTTAGAAAAAGTTGTGAAATCTGCAAAAGCAAAAATGCGCAGATCCAATTCTTTGGTGGCTGTCGACGGAATGGAAGATGTTTTAGTTCATTTTGCGAAGTGCTGTGGACCCATTCCCGGTGACTCCATCACGGGTTTCATTAGCCGTGGAAAAGGAATCATTGTTCACCAAGCAGACTGTCGAAAAGTTTTCGAAGTCGATCAAATGCGCAGGGTTGATGTGACCTGGAATGCAAAGACTGCCAGTGAAGGCCAAGAGCGCCAAGTGAAACTTGAAGTCATTGGTCAAGACGTTCCAGGATTATTGAAATTAATGTCAGAAACTTTTTCTGTTGCAGGAATAAATATCGAATCAGCACAAATTCGTACAACTCGAGATAAAAAAGCAGTTTGTCAGTTTGAAATTTCTGTCACAGATACAAAGCAATTGTCAGCTGCAATGCTTGCGCTACAAAAAATTAAAGGAATTATTAACGTTCAACGGATCATGGGTTAGTAGCAGAAACAAAAAATCTCAGAAAAAAAATTTCAGTACGCCATCCCATAGCCCAATCGAAACGACAGCAAACTTCCGCTCACAGTGGATGAACTTTGCAGAAATTGCTGCTCGATGGAGAAGGGCACAAATGATTTGAAATTAAAATAGTAGTCGCCGCCAAGTGCGATGGCATAGCTTGAGGTTAATTTTAAATCACCGGTTTTTATAGCCGTTGAGGTTTTAGCCACAGGAAATCGGCCCGTCATGCCTAGACCTGTCCACAGCAAGAATTTATTTTGATAAAAATTGACTCGAGCGTAAGCCCCTCCGACTAAATAGGAAATGGATGCATTACAATCCTTTGAAGTCGTGTTGTTGCAACCATTAATTTCGGCAGTGCCTGAAACGGCAAAGGGTTCATAGCCTACAGTACCGCGAAACTCAAAGCGGCTCGTGTACGGGTAGTCTAAAGCAGCTGTAAGACCTAAAGTGGTTCCAGTCATCTTAACGTCTTGAACATTAGGAGTTGGTGCGACACCATCCGATTCTTTAGCGCTCATTGAATTAATCATGAAATTGACTAAAAGACTCAGGCGTTTGTTTTGAT
>JAYUTU010000274.1:0-2219 GCA_043754975.1 Bdellovibrionales bacterium
CTACGAATGGTAATGCTAACGGTGGATCTACGAATGGTAATGCAACCGGTGGATCTACGAATGGTAATGCTAACGGCGGATCTACGAATGGTAATGCTAACGGCGGATCTACGAATGGTAATGCAACCGGCGGATCTACGAATGGTAATGCAACCGGTGGATCTACGAATGGTAATGCAACCGGTGGATCTACGAATGGTAATGCAACCGGTGGATCTACGAATGGTAATGCTAACGGTGGATCTACGAATGGTAATGCAGACGGTGGCTCAACAAACGAAACACCTGTTCAGGCTGCCGCTGAAGAGAAACAAAAACGCAGTATAAGAGCTAATGTCGATCCATTATTTTACTTGGATTATGATTTTGGAGTTGGAATTGTTGCAATACGACGTGATGTTCGTGAAGAAGTGCCTGCTGCTCCAACACCGGCACCTGCGGTGTCGACTGCGAAAACAAAAACTACACAAAATACATCTGTAATGCGAACAGAGAATTCTGAGGCAATGAAATTACAGATTTTAAAAGATGCGCCTTTGTACCTTAAAACAAGCTACGAAATTATCGAAGGCGGCATTGGTGCTGCATTAGGATTTCATTTTCAAAACGCGACTGGTTTGGCGTCTCAATTTTGGTCTCAGGTTGGGATGCTACCAATGAAAGGAACAGAAATTTCTTCTGTCCGTTACTTTCAAAGTTTACAAGCTGCGAAACAAGGCCAGGGCTACAAAAAAGCTCCGCTGAATGCGGCTGATCTAAATAGCTGGCAAGATGGAGAAAGTGTTACTTACAAATCAAAGGGCGGAGTTATTTTTGTTGGAGGCATCGGGTTGGGATTAGCTGGCTTTACGTCAACATCATTAGCGCAAGGTGCGTGGGAAACATACGTCGAGAAAGTAAGCTCACGTCACGCCTTTGTCAAAATCACCAAATCCAAAATTGACTCGTTATCTACGGGATCAGGTGCAGCACTAACTTCTGTTGCAGTACAAAAATTTGCCAATCAAGATGATGGCTTTTCGTTCCTAATCGATTTGCGCCAGGAAGAAGCACGAAAAGTGTATCAGGATTTAGTTCGTGGTAATGTTGCTGCTGCTCAGATTGCAATCGGTAAAATAGAAAAAGCTCCGTTAGCACAAAAAGGTGTACAAAAAGTTGAATCCTTTAAGCGTGTATCAAAAGGTAAAGGAAAGAATGTGTTTTTCGGTGTGCCCATTTTCTTAAATGCGACAAATTCTGAAAGCAAAATCCAGACACTTTCAACGACGGACATGCATCTAGAAAAAAACCGCATTGACGCTCAATTTGGAATTTATGATTTTACAACGCAAACTAGAGTTTTTGGAAATCACACAACGATCACTCGTGGGTTTTACGGAGTTCGGTATTCTGTGGCAGACCTAACTACGAAAGCCGTAAAAGAAGTCGGCGAATTGGGTCGGTTCTCGTGGGTGTACCAGGATGACAATTCATCAGTTCGCTCGATCTACCGCAATTTAGGAGAATTAATGCAACAAACGGGATTGACGGCGTTGCAAGTAAAAGTTCCAGAAGTCGCAGCTGATATGGATTTTTCGAACATCAGTCTAAATATTACGATGAATGCTGAGACTGTACAGATGCTAAACAGTCGCATGTCACGTATGACACGACAAGGTGTTCAGTCCTGGGCAGATGAGCGCGTGAACCATACTTATAGCAAATCAGGCGATCAAATTTGTCAGTCAGCTTCTGAACAAACTGAAAACTGTCGGGACAAAATGCAGAACCAGACACGTTACGCTGCGGAAAAAATGCAAGAGGCTTTAGGAAAAATGAATAAAGCAAAAACGATGAATGCAGAATACACAAAAGCATTTGCTGAATTTGGAAAAGCGGCAATGACAAATCAAATTACCTTACAAATGGTTTTATCAATGGCTGGTAAAGGGGTGCAGATCAACTTTGCTGTCGAAGGCACTGCTGTTGAGCCATTACGAATGAACATGGAAACAACTGAAATCGAGGGTAGATTTAAACAGATCGATGAAAAGAACAGTGAAACGGATCAGTCGTTGGACCCACAGTTTAAGCGATCGCGTTTTCACGGTATAATTACTAACAAAAATTTAACTGGTCTGAATGCGCCGATTCGCTAATTAAGTTTTTTCTTTTTCAAAGCAGTAATGATCCCAGAGCAAACGTTGTTCTGGGATTTTTTCTGGAGCTTTCGCAGGTGC
>JAYUTU010000275.1:0-2217 GCA_043754975.1 Bdellovibrionales bacterium
CCCGCAACACCCTTGTCGTCAACTAGCGATTCCCCTGATCGGGTTCGCAAAGGATTTACACCTCCTAGTGAAGCGCCCTGCCGGGCGCACAATAAAAAAAAGCCAGCAACATGCTGGCTTTTTTTTATTCATCTTAACTATCTTTGCTATCTTAACTGGGCACTCTTACAGAGTTGTCTCTTTTTTCAGAAGCTCATCGATTTTCATACCAACATGAGATTCTTTTGAATTAAACACAGTCCCTACGCGGCCATTATTAAAATGTTTTTCTGCCATTTCATAAGCTGTCTTTGGTAGCGCTACATACTTAACTGCCGGAACCATTTTCTCTGAATTTTTCAAGAAAAATTGCACGAACTCTTTCACTTCGGGCTTCTTTGCCGAAGCTTCGCTAACATAGATAAACAACGGACGTGATAGCGGATAATAAGTGCTGTTCTCAACGGTTTCTTTTGACGGAAGCACAGCTGTTTTTGTCGGAGCTTTTTCACCACCGATTATTGCTAACGCTTTTAAAGTCTTTTTATTTTCCATGAAATACGACATTGGTACGTAGCCTAAAGCAAACTTATCGCCAGCGATTCCTTTGATGATTGTGTTGTCATCCTCAGACGCTGTGTAATCACCACGTGAAGACTTGGCTTTACCAACGACCGCTTCAGTAAAGTAATCAAAAGTTCCTGAGTCAGAACCAGCACCATACAATTTGAATGCCGAATCTGGCCATGCTGGATTCACTTGATTCCATTTCATGATCTGACCTTGAGCTGTTGGCTCCCAAATCTTTTTCAAATCAGCAATGGAGATTTCTTTAACCCACGTGTTCTTCATGTTTACTGCAACAACTGTTGCATCGTAAGCGATGGGTAATTCAAAATACTTAATGCCGGCTTTTTTGCAATCTTCCATCTCTGCAGTTGTGATCGGACGAGATGCATCTTGAATATCTGTTTCACCACGGCAAAACTTTTTAAAACCGCCACCAGTTCCAGAAATTCCGGCAGTGACCTTTACAGTTCCTTTTTTCAGCGTCTGAAATTCTTCAGCCATAGCTTCCATAATTGGATACACAGTGCTTGAGCCATCGGCCTTAATAATCATTGTGTCAGCAGCATTAACGAATACTCCCACCAACATAAAAGCGGCCCAGATAACAAATATAATACGATTCATAGAATCTCCTTGTTTTGCGTTTGTTGTGTTACCGGCACAGCATCGCCAATTTCCCGTCAAAGGTCGTGTTAGGATTGCTTTAAGACGCGTGGCTACATCTGACCCTAGGGTGCCCCCGCTTGAACCGTAGAATAAGGTGAAGTTGTAAGCATTTTATGCTGCCGTATTGACAACTTTCGATGGACTAATTAAACCTATGCGTTCGTCATAATACCAGACACGTGGTGGGGTAGCTCAGCTGGTTAGAGCAACGGAATCATAATCCGTAGGTCGGCGGTTCAAGTCCGCCTCTCACTACCATTTTTTTTTCGGCGAAGTCGAAATTTGATTTTAATTTATATAGTTTTCTTTGGATGTTTCTGAAGAAAGTTTCGCCGGAAATGAGCCTCTTGCGAAATACTAAACCTGCAGCGATGCAGGTTTTTTGCTTTTTAGCTCCACCGGCTTGGGTCGGCTAGCAAGCCACTACTCACGCATAACTGATGTATAGACAAATTTTATAATTTCCAGTTTGTTTATTTAGTTTTGATTTTAACGATGCCATAACTTTTTCTCCTTTAAAGTGAAAAAGAATTTTTAATTTTGTTATGAGCTAAAAGTAATTTGAGAATATATTTTAAAGCCCTGGCGGGTCCTTAAAAATATTTGGCTCGGTGGAAAAACTTTTTCTGTTAGAAATAAGCTGGCAAAGTCTTTTGTATAAAATTTCACCCACCTCGGCAAGTAATTGCTCATGGCGCTCATCGCTAACTTTAGTTTCTTTTAAACCGACTTGCTTAATGTTCCAGTTTCTTGGCTTCATAAATAATATTTCCTTTCTAATTGTATTAATCTGCGTATCTGACACTCATAACTAAAAACATAGATATAGCTACCCAATCAGACTTTCTTCGCCATTCTGAAATGTAGCTAAGGCTTTGATTTTCCTATGACTTTTAAATGATTCAACACTGCTGACCGGTTGATTAGTTAATAAAAACAAGAAGTTGCCAGACCTTCGCGTAGCTGATTTGATTTTTCTACCAAGATTAATCTAACACCCAC
>JAYUTU010000276.1:0-4783 GCA_043754975.1 Bdellovibrionales bacterium
CAGATTCAACATCTGTAACATAAGTGTTCAATGCATTTATTATGAGTTGCGAGCCATCTAAATATTTTTTCAAAAACTTGGGATTAAATTCTGGATTCATTCCCAGCATGTCTTGTAGCACTAGCACTTGCCCGTTGGTATCTTGGCCAGCACCAATACCGATAGTTGGAATTTTTAAAGTATGACTGATTTCTTTAGCCAACGGTGCAGGTACACATTCTAAAACTAAACTAAAACAACCGGAGTCTTCTAACCCCTTCGCGTCGGCAGCTATTTTCAAAGCCTGTTCCGATTTTTTACCTTGAACCTTTGGACCGCCCAATTGGTGAATTGACTGCGGAGTTAGCCCAAGGTGGCCCATCACAGGCACGCCAGATTGCACGATATGTTTGATAAGATCTAAATGCCCCTCGGCGCCTTCAATTTTAATTGCATGAGCGCCAGCCCGCATAACTAACTCGATACAATCCATTGAATTTTTCAGGCCTTTACGAGTCGATAGAAATGGCATGTCTGCCACAATAAATTTACCGGGTAATCCGCGGACTACGGCTGCCGTATGCAGAGCCATTAATCGCGCTGTAGCCTTGAGTGTCGTGCTATGTCCATGCATCACTTGCGCCAGAGAATCGCCAACTAATACACAATCAATATTTGTTTTCTGAATAATTTTTGCAAATGAATAATCGTAACAAGTGACCATGGTTATTTTCTGGCCCAAGTTTTTCTTTTTTTGAAAATCTAAAATTGTTGTCATGACGAGAACTCCTTTACAAACGCAGAGTAAATTGAATGAAGTCTGGTGTTAACTAATGCATCAGCATTTTTACTTAAAGTTTGCTGATCATGGCGAACAAGTGGGCCAGTTAATGAATTTGATTTGAGTTTCAGAAAATTAGCTAAGGTCTGCTGCAGATAAACTGTGAAAGCTGAATCGGGAATGTGTAATGCCTCTCGTCGTTGATCAACTTCATTCCAAAGAAGCTGTGGGAAATTTCCAGCAACCACGCAGAGGGCGTGGTACAGCGGCTTTTCCACAGCAGATACCTGAAATGAAGAATTGGAAAATCCAGGCAGTAGTGTCGACAGCGGCATGGTGCCATCGATTGCAAACCATGTTTGGTGATAAACTAAATCTGGAAGCATTTCAGCGGGAAACGTCATGAGTGGATGAGCACAAGCCATGCGCTCATCTGAAAAAGCTCCACTAAAATGCACAACTATTTTTTGCACGACTGATAAACGGATTAAATGCGTTTCAAAAAATGTCTGCAGTGCCGAATCTGTGATTGCTAGCCAAATAATATCGGCGCGGGCAACAAGGCCCGGTAGTGTATGTAAATCTTCGGAGCGATTCCATAGAAGCAGTGCGTTCGGAGTGGATTGAAGGGAATTCCAGTGCTGTAAGTGTTTTGCTAATCGCCCTGAGCCAATCAGCAAAATAGTTTTAGAATTTAAAACACCATGAGAAATCATTTTTTACCTCGGTACCTGTCGCAAATCATACGTGCTGATCAAGTCCACTAGAGCCCTAGCTCTAGGACAGGAAATTAACACTTTTTAATTGAAATGCAAGCTGCTACAACAGCTGCATGAAAGCAATTTATTGGGTTGTAGCAGCGTCTGTAGTGGCTTTAGGAATTTTTATCTCAGTCTCCCTGGATGGAGCGCAAAAAACTGTGCCTAAAATCAAGCTGAGCTATTTTGCCTCCGAGACTGAAATTGCGGAGTCTATCCTTAAAAGACTGCAGTTAGAAATCGGCCAAAATAACTATTTTTGGTTGGGCCTTGAGCCTGAAAAACGCGAGCAGGTTGCGGTTGCAGCTGCAATAAAATCTGAAATAGAAAAAAAGAACGGCTTATTTTCGCAAATTATTGTCGATGCAGAACTTAGACTAACATCAGATGAGCTCAAACAATTAGGAGCTACCGAAAATGTCCTACTGAAGGAGAACCTACAGAGCGTCGGTAACGTAGTCCTTGGACTTGAAAAAGAAAAGAAAAACTATTTGTTTATTACAGCGTCATTGTACACAAATTCTTTTATAAAAGAAAATCCCCTGCACCAACTTAAAAAAAACTTCAGTATTCATCCGTTAACAATTTCATTTGGATATTTTGCAGCCTTGCCAAACGAAGAAAAAGAAATTTTATTTTCTTGTGATACTGAGGATAAGTCAGGAGCTTCTAATTGGGGGTGTGCAATTGTAAACAAGGCCCGTATAGTTCGGAGAAAATTTGAAAAAGACAACAGCAAGCCCTGGTCGGGCTTGTTGGATTTAACGGGCGAAACAGATTATATGCTGTTGCTGCGAAAAAAATAATTTACACTTCGTGCGAAAGGGGTCTGCGGGGCGCACGGAAATAAGTTCGCGGAGAGAGTTCAAATAAATCGCTAATTTTACTCATGTACACGCACGCGTAACGTTCCATCTGGTAGGCGAAATAGCTTTCTTCGTTTCCGGCGCGCATGAGCTGACCCCAGTTCGGATTGTACAAAGCTTGCTGTTTTCGAATTAGCTGACTGATCGTTGTGTCGATCGCAGTGATTTCGTCTTGTAATTGGTCTTTGCGCTTTTCATCAACCGGCGATTCTTTTTCAATTTTTCGAGTCATCAGATCTGTTAACTCATCTTCTAGCGGCTCTTTTTTATGCATCAAAGATTCGATTTCATCCATGATAGGTTCTGCAGTCACATTGTTAGCCAGCTCGTGCTCGAGCTCTTCGATGATCATAGCTGTTCGCCAGTTGCAGTCTTTTTTTAAACGAAGGATATCACCGTAGATGTGATCGCCAATATAAAGAATATCATCACCGTCTAAGCCCAGATCAGAAGTGAACTTTCGAGCGCCTCCACTTTGATAAACGCCTGGAGTTAATTTTTCGTCCATGTTTGTCATTGTGCCATCTTCGGGATTTACTTTTAAAAATTTTAAATCGTCATAGAAAAATTTAGGCTTCTGCGCAAACGTAATTACAATTTCAAAAAGATCAACCCACGACTTGTGGTCTTTTAAAAATGGATTAATGGCATAATCTAAAAGTAATTTTGAATAGTAAAAGTCAGAATTTGTTAAGACAAATATTTTTTTTCCATGTTTTTTAAATTTTTCTAAGCCCCGCACGACACTTTCGTCTTTGATAATATAATCTGACAAGTTTTTGCGAACTTCTTCCTTCAGGGACCCATCACGGTGAGCTTCATCTAAAGCATCTAAAACATCGTCTGCCATTTGCGTGTAATCCGGCAGTTTTGAATTCGGATCAGAGTCTTTTAGTTCGACTAATTGCGAGTAGGCATGAGCCAACGAGTACGAAAAACTAGTATCAATGGCTAGATAATCGGACTTACTAAGATCAATGTACGTTGATTTATAAACTTTTTGATGAGTTTTAAAATCAAGTGGCTTGACGCCGTGAAAACTGTTTCGGATCGCAGTGTAGCGATTAAGCTTTAATAAATTACCTTTTTTTCGGTCAACGACTAGACCACGAAGTGCGAAGTGAAAATCGAACTGTAATTTTTTAACCGATTCCGGATAATTCTTTCGACTGACTAACTTTTCCATAATTTTAGTGTGCGAGAGCCGTTCAAAATTTTCAGTATTGTAACGAATCAACGTGTGATCCATATCCAAGCCAATGTATTTGATTCGTTTTAAGTTTAAAGTACGGTTAACAAAAACTTTACTTTGTCGCATGAAACCTTCTTTACTTGCCTCTGCAAGTTGATTGCTAGTCGTGACTGTTTTTTTTACTCATCTTTAGCTACTGGAAACTGCAGCCGGTTCCAAAGCAGCATTCCACCGCGCATATTAAATGAATTCGTTAAACCGTGTTGATGCGCATAGGAGCAAGCCTGTGCTGATCGGCTACCCGATCGGCACACAAATATGACGGGTTTGTCAGTCGGAATAGAATCTAATTTATGCGGAATTGTGTTCAGGCAAACCAAGCCCGCAGTTTGGATGTGACCCAGCTCGCCAGTAAATTCGTCAGATTCACGCACATCAATTAATGTAAACTGACTGGCGTTTTCCAGAACCTCTGTAGGTTCAATGTCACAGATTGTGGCAAATTGTGGATTCGGAGTTTTAGATTTTATTTCGTAGCCCATAGGTCAATGACAGTACACGAAATCGTGCTGAGACAGCAACTATTTATCGCATAATTACCTGCGATAAATTTTGCCTACTTGAGTCTAATACCAGCCCACGCCATACTGGGAAACTGTGCAGGGGGATTTCATCGACAAAAAGCTTAAAGAAAATTCACTTTCTAAAGAGCAGCAGCTGGCACTCGATCTGTGCCGCTCGGGTGAAAATATATTTCTAACTGGTGGTGCGGGCTCGGGTAAAAGCTATGTCATCAAAGAATTTATGGAAGACATTGATCCCAAACAAATGCCCATTTTGGCCAGTACCGGAGCTGCTGCTGTGCTGCTAGGCGGCCGCACATTTCATAGTTTTTTTGGCCTTGGTATCATGGAGGGCGGAGCTTCCGCCACATTTCAGCGGGTGATGAATGATGCACGCACGATGAAGCGCCTACGCCAAGTTGAAGGCGTCATTATCGATGAAATTTCTATGATCCCTGGTGAAGCATTTTCTTTGGCAGAGCAGTTGGCTCAAATGGCGAAGGAATCGACATTGCCCTGGGGCGGAATGCGTATTATTGCCGTCGGCGATTTTGGTCAACTGCCTCCAGTCACGAAAACAGGACAAAAAAGAGACTGGTGTTTTTTATCTGAGGCTTGGGTCAGAACTGATTTTCAAAACTGCG
>JAYUTU010000277.1:0-22690 GCA_043754975.1 Bdellovibrionales bacterium
GGTGAAAAAGAAAATTTTATTGTTAGCGACGTGCAAGCAGCTCTTCAATATACAAAAAACTATGTGTACCTAGAAGACCGTGAAATTGTGCACATTCAGAATAAAGAGGTTCGTTATTTTTCTGCTGACGCCAAACCTATCGAGAAAAAAATTAGCAGCCTTAATTGGAACACAGAGCAAATTGAAAAAATGGGCTTTAAGCATTTTATGCTTAAAGAAATTTATGAGCAGCCGCGTGCTGTTGCTGCTGCCTTGCAGCCGCATTTGAATCCAGAAACTCATCAAATTGAAATCAAAAATTTAGGTTTTAAAACTCCATCGCACGAAGTTTTTAAAAATATCGAGCATATTTTATTTGTTGCGTGCGGAACCAGTTTTTACGCCGCCCAGGTCGGCAAGTACCTTATTGAAAAAACCAGCCGGGTTCCAGTGGATGTTGATATTGCCAGCGAGTTTCGCTATCGCCAGCCCATCGTACAAAAAAATACTTTGGTTATCACAATTTCCCAAAGTGGCGAGACTGCCGATACATTAGCGGCGCTACGGTTGGCCAAAGAACAAAACGCCAGAACTCTGAGTATAACAAATGTTCCCCACTCATCTATCGACAGAGAGGCCGAAGGGCACTTGTACATGAATTCCGGTGTCGAGGTCGGTGTTGCCAGTACGAAAGCATTTACTAGCACGCTGGCCCTTTTAAATCTGTTAGCGCTTGAAATTGCAAAAGCTCGTGGCGTTCTATCAGCGGCTGCTGAGAACCAAGCGGTAAAAAATCTTTTGGCAGTTCCCAGTCAATTAGAAACAGTATTAGCTTTTGACAAATATTTTTCAGAAGCCGCACAAAAGTTAAAAGAGTTTAAAGGCTTTTTATATCTTGGGCGCGGAGTTAGCTATCCGATCGCAATGGAGGGGGCGCTTAAATTAAAAGAATTAGCGTACTTGCATGCTGAAGGTTACGCAGCTGGCGAAATGAAGCACGGACCGCTGGCATTGATCGATCCGCGCATGGCCATTGTTGTCGTGGCACCTACAGATGATTTAATTGAAAAAACAGTTAGCAATTTGCAAGAGGCCAAAGCTCGCGGTGGAAAAATAATTTCTATCGGAACCGGCGACAACGAAGCTTTAAATTCTATGAGTGAGTATTATCTATCGTTACCTGCAGCAGACTGGATGATTAATCCGCTGATTGCTACTGTGCCACTGCAGTTAATGGCTTATCATTTAGCAGATAGCTTGGGATTAGATGTCGATCAACCTAGAAATCTTGCGAAGTCGGTGACCGTCGAGTAAACGTGCTGTTTAGAAGCTCTGTATAGCCGATAACTTGCTCGACGAAATCTACTGTTTCTTCGCCTCGCGCAGGACCAAACGTAAGTTCAGCTAGATATTTCTTTTGCGCTAGAAACGGAAGAACGGTTTTAAATTCAGCCCATCTGTTTGCATCTTTACTTAATTTTTTTGCCAACCGACGTGCGTCCCGTAGGTGAGCCCACCCCATATTGTAGGCGCTAAGGGCCAAGGCCCAACGTTCATACGGAAGCAGTTCTGCAGGAGTTTTATCATAAAGATATTTTAAATAAAATGCGCCGCCACGAATGCTTTGCTGAGGGTCTTCACGGTCTACAACACCCACTTGCTTAGCCGTAGTTCGCGTCAACTGCATCAATCCCTTTACGCCAGTATGACTAACAGCACCTTCACTCCATTTAGATTCCTGGTAGGCCACTGCTGCAACCAAAGTCCAAGGAATTTGGTTTTCCTTAGCATATTTCTCAAAAAGTTTCTGCCACTGTGGCAATTTTTTACTGATGTCTTTTTGGAAGCGTCGCTGTTCCAGGACCGACATTTTAAAATCTGCCGAATCATAGCGATCCCAGAACTTTCGAATTTGTTTTTTGCGGACTAGATTTTGAAACCAAGACTGCATGAGCTGATTGAGTTCCCCAAGATCCTGCCGCATGACCCAGGCCACGGCTTCTTTTTTATGAGCAGTCCAGACCACTTTTAAATCAGGGTACAAGTTAGCATTTCTAGTTGCTGTTCGTGAATCGGTTAAAAAACAAATTCCCGCTTTTTTTAGTAAAAGCGTTCGCAGCTCGGTAGCTGATCGTGTTGTTGTTGATTGTTGCAGCTCAGCGACTTGCTTTAAAAAGTTTTTCGATTGTGCTGCGCGAAGATAAATCTCTGGAATATACAAAACCGATGCTTGAGCTAAAGCTCCCGAGCACTGAACTGAAAGCCTAAGGTCATCATAAACCATGCTGTAGTGACCGTGAAACTGCACTTCGGAATTGGGAACACGAAAAAAAATAAGATCTACTTTTTCCTGCTGCAATAAAGCAGTCGCTTGCTGAACATCATCAAAAGTCACAAATTTAATTTTAATATTTTTCACTTTTGCAAAATGCGTAATGAGGTCCTTTTCAAGACTGTTCGAGCTTAGGTCTTCGTGCAGGGCAACAGTCAATGGTCCACTAAATTTAACTTGAGAGGCTGCAGTTGGGGCACTGAAAACATAGCGGCAGCCATTGACAGTCAGTAGGGTCATTGTAAGCAGAACAGCAGTTATGAAAAACTGGCGTAAATTCATTGGCATAAGACTTTGAGTTCATAGTACGAGGAGCAATTAACGTCACTGGATTTGGCAATACTTTCACGTTAATGCGCAACAAAATATCAGGGGCAATGAGGTGATTTTTAGAATGAAAATAAGACCATTTCAAACCTATGTCTGCTGCTCTGTGCAAATTTTTCCGAGGTTAGTCTCGACCAAAGACTAAAACGCAGCTCAAGCCATTTTAACTCCACAAATTTGATCTATGCTAAGAACGTTGCAGAAAAAATTTAGAAAGAGGTCTGTATGAAATTGAAGTTAGGTTTTGCTTTCGGAGTCATTTTAGTCACAGTGACTGCCTGCGTATCACAGCAGAAAAGTGCAGACAGGAACGTCGCTGGATTTGCTGAAATTTTCAAAAAAAATATGGAAAGTTACTCCACAAATTTTAATGATCAGCGGCCTGCGCGGATTTTGACCTCACAAGAAATTTTGAAACTAGCTTCATCATCTAAGTTAGATTTAAAAGAAGCACGGCTCATTTTAGATAATGATGCTTCGTTTGATTCAAAAATAAATATGATTAAACGGGCGAAGAAAGAAATCCGCATGGTGTATTTTATCTATGCCGATGACGACAGCTCGGCCTTAATTAGCCAGGCAATGATCGACAAAGCAAGGGCTGGCGTTAAAGTAACGTTGTTAGTTGATTTCATTACTAATTACTCGAAGCTAGATCATTTCAAAATGATGACTCAAGAGGGAAATGGAAACCTTAAAGTTCATTTTTATAATTTTCCGTCGAAGACTATAATAGAAGATGCAAAGTATATGACTTTGCCGTGTCCTCCGGACAGTCCAAATCCGACAGCAAGCCAATGCAGAGATTTTAAAGCTCCGCTATTGAAGGCACTGGCCAGTCAGCAAACGACACCTTTTTCAAGACTGTTTTTAGCTGGCCTTTATGGAAAAAACGGAACAGCGCTAAAAATTACCATGGGTTACGGGGCAGGAATTGACCCAGCAAAATATAAGGCAATGAATGATGAAACGGATGACCAAGAGAAGGCCATCATTTTCGATTTTTTCCAAACAGCTCGTGACGCTGTATCTGGTGATTTGTTAGCAAAAATTAAAATGTCATCGGCACTGACTTCAAACGGTGCGACACTAAATCCTGTTTTGAATGAAATGACTGGACGGTTACCATTTTTGAATTCCGACACTGACGGCGTTGGAGTGTCTCATGCAGATGAATGGGATCACTTAACAGATTACACGCATCACAAGCTATTAGCAGTCGACGGCCAAGAATTCCAGTTGGGTGGACGTAATATTGAAGATTCGTATCACATGAAATCAAGATTGGGCACAAAGGGCAAATACATTTTCATGGACACAGATTTCTACGGTCGCACGTCTGCAGGCGGGATCAAAGAGATTGAAGTATCTTTTGATAAATTAGTGAGGATGTCGCCAGCGGATGTCGCCACTGTTCAAAGCATTATTCCCAATGAACTGATAAGAAATCCAGAATCTCTGATGATGGCTACTGGCTACTGTTTGCAAGAAGCTCAAAAAGGTAAAGTGCAGATGTCAGCACTCGGACAGTGCATTGATGCTTCAGCACCAGGAATGCCAAAATTTAAATCTCAAGCAAAGCGAATTGCTGAAGCAAAAATTGAAATGGGTCAATCACTGGCTCGTTACAAAAGTGACTATGAGGCCAAAGGCAAGAAGGTTATGCGTGATAGTTTCAAAGATGCCAATTACGTGGAGGGCATCGATCAGTTTTCAAACGCAGATTTAGCGAATGCCGAAATTTACTATTTAGAGAACGTGGCTTACGCAAAAAACGGTGATCTCAAGCGACGTGCGGGGGCTCGAGTTGGTGCTGAAGCGAAGTACAGTAAAAACATTCATGCAGCTTGGTACCGCGGAATGGAGAGTGCCTGCAAAGTCAGTCGTGATGAAAAACGACAGCTGCGTGTGATTATCCACTCGGCCTATTTATTTATGCCGTCAGGAATGATGCACCGACTAGCGAAAATGATGAACGGTGATTACGGTGATTGTTCAAATGTTCGTGTGACGTTCTTAACTAATTCGATGGAAACCACAGATTTAAATGTAATTAATATTTTTGCTAGATACCAGATGAATGAGCTAATTAAGCATCATGCAGGACTCGTAAATTACGAAGCCACATTCAATCAGCAAAATGCCGGTTACGGTAAGTACAAACGCTTTTTTCCAAAACTTGATTTTTACGAATACAATGCGTCGAGTGTTGGTACAGGAATTTCACTTCATACAAAACTTTCTGTCCTAGGCGATGATATTATTATTGGCTCTGCAAATGCGGACGTGCGTTCGTATTACATGGATACAAATAACGGAGTTTTAATTCGCGGAGCTGCTGATTTTAACAAAGATTATATTCAGTACGTGGATACAATCCTTGCTGATTCAAAAAAGTCGACTAATTTAGGCAGCAAGTATTTGGCAATGACACCAGAGTATTTAAAAGCTGAAAACAAAGCATTACTGGGTTTTATGTTAAGTCGTTGGGATAAAAAAGGAAAAATCGATGCAAATCGACAGACGAAAATTCTGGGTCACATCGACGAAATCGGAGAAAAAATTACTTTTACGACAAGGAAAATGCTTAATTTTCGCGGTGATTTTGAACAGCTAAAATTTCAAGAAAACCAAGGCAGTCTTTCGGAAGTTGAGCGCGAATTAAACCAAATCGCAAATAGCTTCGATGACTTGTTTAAAGTTCTATAGTGACAGAACTTTAGGAAGACAGAGCAGTTTAAGTTGGTAAGAGATCCGAAGACTGATGTTGTGAATATTAGAACAAACTTAAGTTACTTGTGACTTCCACGAAGTTAAAGCTTCACGTGCACGGGTTAACTGTTTTTGTTTTTTCTCTTTCTTGTCTTTGATTTCTTCTGGCCAAGGGGGAATCAAAGAAAAGTTAATATTTGTCGGCTGAAAATGGTTTGCTCGGAATGGATCGGTAATGGCTTCTAGCAGCGAACCTAAAGCTGAATCTCGCGGGGGTGGCGTAAATACCTGATCAGTCGCTTTTTGTTTTATAAAATGAGCTACTAATAAGCCAATGCACGTTGATTCAAAATAACCTTCGACTCCCGTAATTTGTCCTGCAAAAAACAACCAGGGATCATTTTTACTGCTCAGGTCTTTATTCAGTCTCTTTGGGGAATTGATATATAAATTTCGATGAATACTACCTAACTTTAAAAACTCTGCGTTTTCTAAACCAGGAATCATCCGAAACACCCGGGTTTGTTCGCCGTAAGCCATTCGTGTTTGGAATCCCACCATGTTGTAGGCTGTAGCTTCTTTGTTGTCCTGGCGCAGTTGCACGACTGCAAATGGGTAGCGACCTGTTTTTGGGTTGGTTAAGCCAACGGGCTTCATGGGACCAAAGCGGGGAGTTTGAATTCCGCGCTCAACCATAGTTTCAATGGGCATGCAGCCCTCAAAGAAATCTGTGGTTTCAAAATGTTTCGGTTCAATTTTGCGGGCGTTTTGAATTTCTTCGATAAACTTGAAGTACTGTTCTTTATCAAACGGACAATTGAAGTAATCAGGAGTGCCTTTGTCGTAACGATCGGCTTTCCAAGCGACTTCAGTGTTAATGGAATCGGTGTCAATAATCGGTGCAATCGCATCAAAAAAATAGAGAAAATCATCACCAAAATGCTTTTGTAAACTGATAGCCAAATTTTCGTCAGTAAGTGGCCCTGTCGCAATCACTGCAGGCCGTGGAATGTCTTCCAGTGATTGCACAATTTCATGTTTCACTTCAATCAGGGGATGAGCTTTCACTAAGGCCGTGATTTTTTCTGCAAAAACCTCGCGGTCGATTCCTAGTGCTTGACCGGCCGGCACGGCGTGGTCTTTTGCCACTTTTAAAATTTGACACTGCAGCTGCTCGGCTTCCCATTTGAGCTGTCCAGTTGCAGAGTGCTCTCCTAGGCTACCGAATGAGTTAGAGCAAACTAACTCTGCAAAATTTGTTGTCTTATGGGCTGGCGTTTGTTTAACAGCACGCATTTCGTACAGGGCAACTTTAAAGCCCATATTAGCTAACTGGAGGGCACACTCGCTGCCAGCTAAACCAGCGCCGACCACGGAAACTTTTTCCAGATTTAATTTCTCAGTGCTAGTTTCTTTCATTGGTGGTCTCGAATGTGAAGTGGAATTTGCGCTAAAAGACATCAGCAGGGTTTAGACTTTTCAGTCGAAAAAATCAATGTTTTGTGTTAGACAAGCAAGATGTCGCAGAATGATTTCAAGTCAAAATTTCAAACCGGAGCCGAAGTCTTACAAAAGCTTCTGGAATCACAAGCGGGTCCCGTTTCGGATCAGTACTTGCGGTGGAAATTATGGCTTAATTGGAAAGAAATTGTGGGACCAACGGTGTCAGCGCACTCCGAGCCAATTTCCTATCGGAATGGTTTGCTATGGTTGTGGGTTGAAAATTCAGTCTGGATGCAGCAGATGGGTTTTATGGCTGAAACAATGAAAGAGGCCATCAACAAAAAATTCCGCCCGGGTTTCGTCAAAGAAATTCGTTTCACTCAAGACCGCCGCCAAGTCCCCTCTGCCGAAAACGAAGTCTTTCGCGACCAAGTCAAAAAATTCCTTAAATAATCCAAAACCACTCCCCAAGTAATTCCACGCAAACCACGCTGACCAACGCCAGTTCAAGGCCAAGTCAACGGAAGCAACTCCAAGCAGCTCACACCAAATCCGAAAAGCAAACCAAGAACTTAACTCACATTCACTTTTTGGGTATCGGTCACGCTCGAGATTTTGCATTGACTCAGTTCCATGAAAAACAGAATTCAACAGCAAAGTTTTGGAAAATTGCGAAGTCATAACAAGCTAATTCACGGTGGTGAGCATCGAAAGAAGCGGTGGGGTCGAACAGCTAGACCGCTGTCGAGCAAAAATGCTCACCATATTGTCTTTAAAGTTAACAGAGAAAAACTTATCAACAAAAGTTTTCGTCATCCGAAGAATTTCAAGCATGTCCAGCAGTTGTTACAGCGCTATGCCTCAATGTTCTTTATAAAAGTTGAGCAAATTAGCTATCAACACGACCATATCCACATTCTAGCCAGATCAGGAAGACGAGCCAATTTCCATCACTTTTTTCGCGTATTTTCGGGCCAAGTGGCGCAGTCCATGAAGATGACAGTGGCGCAGTCCATGAAGGTGACCGATACCCCATCTGCGAAGGAAGTTGGGCTTTGGAAGAGCCGGCCATTTACTCGTATTGTGGTAGGGGTGGTGGGTTTGCGGGTTATCAAGAACTACATTCAGCTAAACGAAAAGGAAGTTACTGGATTAATTGCTTATCAGAAAAAGCGGCTGCGTGGACTTTCGATGCAAGATTGGAAATTACTTTGGAAAATCTAATCTTCGACTGATGATTTTAATATTTGTTTCATTTGTTGGTTCTTTTGGCCAGCTCCCAGAATTGATTTGATGCGCTCGTGAATCGAGCGATCATTGATCAGGGCTCCTAGTGTGCCATCGCCGCGATCAACTTTGTCGATAATGCGCTCTAACTTTGTAACAGAGCGGTCGAGACTGCCTGTCTTCAAAGTTCCATTGAGTCTTTGAGAAACTTCGGACAGATTTCCAGCAGTTGAGTCAAGCTTCGCAATAAGCGAAGGGATTTTATTCTGGGCAGTAACAGAATGAAGAAGTTTTTGAAAATCACTGATGGCGTCAAATAGTTTTTCGCTCTCACTGCCGCGTTTACTCAAAACAGATAAAATGTCATTTCCAAAATCAGCTGCGATTTCATCATTATGTTTTAAAAATTCTTTGATATTTGAACCAGGTGTAATGAATAAAAATTTATCGCCCAAAGCGCCTTGCGTTCGAAGTTCGATGCGACTGTCTTTGCGAATTTTATCTTTATATATAGCGTCGATTCGGATAGCTACTTGGACTGAGTTTCGATCTGTATCAAAACTAATTGCGTCTACATTTCCAACCTTTACACCCGACAAAGAAACCAAACTACCCTTGTTTAAACCTTGAACTGAATCGAAATAAGCTCGAACTATAAAAATTTCTTGGAAGTAAGATTTATTAGAGCCCAAAGTAAATATTGAACCTAATAAGACAAATAGTCCTACCGCTAAAAATGCGCCCACTTTTACCTGTGTCATATTATCTGTCCTTCAATAAATTGATTTATCATACTGTTCGGTTTGTTCTTTAGCTGAGCAATAGTTCCTTGTTCAATAATTTTTTTATCTTTCAAAAATGCGAATTTATCACAGACCGCGAATGCCGTAGGCATGTCATGGGTTACTAAAATCGATGTCACACCTTTTGCCTTCAGTCGCAGAATCAAATCTTGAATTTTTTTGGTATTGTAGGGATCTAATCCAGCAGTGGGCTCATCGTATAAAATAATTTGGGGCTCTAGCATCATGGCTCGGGCCAGCCCAACCCGTTTTTGCATACCGCCGGATAGTTCTCCAGGGAATAAGTTTTCGCAGTCGTGCAGACCAAATTCTCCCAGCTGAGACAGTATTTTCGCTGACATTTGTGCTTTGTTCAGTTCGGAGTGTTCAATCAAAGGATAGGCTAAGTTTTCAAAAACAGTCATAGAGTCAAATAAAGCTCCGCCTTGAAATGCATAGCCAACTTTTTTGCGTATTTCTAACCACTGCATTTCAGAAAATCCAACAACTTCAATGTCATCAATTTGTATCGAGCCCGCATCTGATTTTTCTAAACCTATGAGGCTACGTAAAAGGACTGATTTTCCAGTTCCAGAGCCTCCGACCAATCCTAAGCATTCTCCTTTTTTCACATAAAAGGAAACATCATCATGAATGATCTTTGATCCAAATTTTTTTCGGAAATTTCGTACTTCAATTACAGCCATTTTTC
Source organism: Bdellovibrionales bacterium (assembly GCA_043754975.1). GTDB lineage: Bacteria > Bdellovibrionota > Bdellovibrionia > Bdellovibrionales > Bdellovibrionaceae > Pseudobdellovibrio. Next base: position 9,515 of record JAYUTU010000277.1, read on the forward strand.
AATTATCCAAAACATTTTTGATAAGAAAAAATCGCCCACCAGAATAAGTAGCGACGACGCAACCACAGCTTTACGAGTTGCAATTCCAACCTCTTGCGTGCCATTTTTTACTTGCAGCCCAAAATAGCAAGACGGAACAGCAATAAAAAGTGCAAAGAAAAATGATTTTCCGAAGCCAGCTAGGTAATCCATAATATTTGAAGTTTCAACAACACGCTGAAAGTAAAATTGAGAGTCGATGCTGAGCTCGTAAGTTCCAATCAGTAAGCCACCCAGGTTCCCCACCACATTTGCAAATGATACCAAAATTGGTAGAACAATAAGGCATGCTAAAATGCGCGGGATAACAATTCGCTTAATCGGAGATGTTCCTAAGGCACGAATTGCATCAATTTGTTGGGTTACCATCATGGAACCAATTTCACTGGCTATTCCTGCACCTACGCGTGCGGCTAACATTAAACTTGTGAAGACGGGGCCCATCTCTCGTAAAATAGTCGATGCGACAAGGCGTGGTACATAGGGCTTCCCACCGAATTTTTCTAAACCTAAACCGTACTGCAGGGCCATAACCATACCCGTTGATCCGGCCGTGATAAGTACCAATGGCATGGAGCGAACGCCAACTAAATAAATCTGGTCTGACAACAGTCCCCAATAAAATGGACGGCGCATTCCTTCACGAAAGCAATCCTTAATAAGCAGAACGACTCCACCTAAGAAATAAAATTGTTCTTCGGCCCAATCTCTAAAAGAGGAGCCAGTGAATGTCGTCATTTGAATGATAAGCTCTGGGTGAAAAGTTCTAAAGCCACTTCATCCAACTGCAATTGGTCTGGCTTCCCAGAAAGTGAAACAACGTAACCACAATTTAACTTTTTGAAGGCCATTGATTTTATCTGTATTTGGTTTTCGTCAATTTCTCCGCGAACACTGCGACGTAAAGCGGGCCTGTTTTGAAATGTTGATGTGCTCTCGCTGATCTTTTTTGAATTCTCCACTGAATCCTCAATGATCCTGAGTAGTTCTGCTAATGAGTGCGTGTCTCCAGATTGGCAATCAGAAAAAATAGAAAGCACATTGCCAGTGGATTTATTTTTCCATGACGGGTAGATAGATTGACTTAATTTCACAAAAGGAGGGCCAGGATCTTTAAATTTTACTTCTGTAGAAAACGTTGGTGCCTTTTCTTTCAGTAACGAAGAGACACATGACACTAATAAAAATGTCGTTATAAAAATAACTATAATGGCGCCACGTTGCTTTTGCATGATGATGGACTCAGTATGGCACAGAATAAGTAGCCGTCTAGTCTAAATCATACAGAGTTTTAAAAGGTTAAGTCAGTTAGAACTGTCATAATTTTGTCGGGTAACGCCAAAATTATATGGATAAATTTTCCTAGCCTCGAAAATAACAGGAAATGAGCTCTTCCGATCCTGGCACTTGAAATGCTTTTTATCGAAGATGATGGAAATTCGATTTTTTATATTATTATGCTGCGGAGTTTGTTTTTTAACCCGGGTTCAAGCAGATGAGCTTAAGGGCCAAGTCAGAAATCAAGGCGAAACATTTAACTTTGAGCTCGCTGGCCAAAAAAACTGGGACTATGATCTTAAGCGTATCAAAGAAAAAAGCCAGACAAAAATCCAGCTTTTTTTGAAGACGTCCGATCAGAACGTGATCAGTAAAATTTCACAAATCGAAAACCCCTTTGTACAAAGCATTACAGTCACAAAACAGCCCCTAGACGCAAAATGGCTGGTCGAGTTCACTTTAAAGAATGACACGACTGAGACTTTTGATTACCTGACTGACCAGCCCTCAAAACTGATCATCGATTTCTACGTGACCGATACCCTAAATAGCGGATTGGTTTCTCGACCTGATCCAGAGTCAGTTGTGCGTCCTAAGAAGCTAAAACCTGCAAAATCTGCTGCTGCAAAAGATTCAGCATCTGCGGCCGTTGCACGAACACCGGCCCAGGCTGATTTTCTGAAAATGGAACAAGCAGGCGGCATAGAAACGTCACCGCTGCTTAAAAATGGAATTAGCGAAAACTCAGAATCACTGTTCAGTCGCTTTGTAATACGAGATGTCGAGATTAACGAAAAATCAATTCTTCGCAGCGATAACAACTATTATCTGAAATTTCCAATGCTTGAAACAGAATTTCCATTCTGGACCATGATGAAGAAAAATCCTCCGGTTTACCAGTTTCAGGAGACTAGTGGAGAAGAAAATAAGCAGGTTCAATTACTAAAAACTCTGTTTAATAAAAAAAGATATCTTGTCTTCAAGCAAACAGCTGACTGGTTTCAGAAAAAGTTTCCAAACTCAAAATATCAAGAATCTGTTGCCTACATGACTGCAGATGCATTTGCGGAACTGTGGCGCGAAGAAAAAAATGATAAGTTTTTTGAAATGAGTCAGTTTTCTTATTTGCAAGCACTAGAAAAATATCCAACATCGGCCTTAGCAGAGCGCAGCTCGCTAGCACTAGGTTTTCTAGCAATTGATAAAATGGATTATATGACTGCAATTAGACGATTTAATAATCACATTGAAAATAAAAGTTTTAAAAGTCGAATTTCAGCCGAGTATGCAAGTTTGGGATTAGGGTACAGTTACTCTAAAATTAACAAACTTGCAGATGCCAATAAAATAATGGATGAAATTGAAAAATCGAGCACCAATCCCTTGGTTCAAGCCGAAGCCGCTTTCCGAAAAGCTGATTTTTATTTTTCTGCCCAAAGATATGATGACGCCGTTGAGAATTATAATTCTGCAGCAAACAAATATGCGAATTTAGCACATTTGTTTCCTAATGCTCAGTTTAACAAGATGGAAAGCCATTTCTGGAAACGAAAGTATTTAGAGGCTCATCAATCGGGGCTTGAATTTGTGCAAAAGTATCCATCTCATCAGTATGCTCCTTATGCACTGACTCGAGTGGGTGAACTGCTGGATGTCTTAGGAGCTGAGCAGTCTCGGTCGATAGGAACATTTTTAGAAACTTATTTTCGCTACGGTGACAGCCCAAAGACGGTCGTAGCCAGGTTACATTTGTTGAGCACTCGCATGAAAATTATGAAGGAAGAAGAAGTTAAAAAGACCATCGCTAAGATGGAAGAATTAAGCCAAAAAAGTGAACTAGAAAATATTGACCAATTCAAGACTACAATGATTGCAGATGGGTTTAGTCGTCGGATGGATCATGAAAAAGCAATCGAAATTCTTTCAGATTTTTTTCAAAAGAATCCAAATCGCGCTGACTCAAAACAAGTTACAAAGCGGATTACTCGAAACATTTTCGATCAGATCAAGTTTTTTTCAGATAGTGGAAAGCACAAAGAGGTTCTCCAGACGTATCAAAAATTTTCGGACACATGGCTAAAGTACCGTGACCGGATCGACACTGATTTCTTTCTTGGACTCGCCTACGAAAATGCTGGGGATTTTGATGTTGCTTTAGAAAAATACATTAAGACTTATGACAGTTTGCAAGCAATCAAGGGCACAGAAAAAGAAAAATGGGTTCTTGTCACAGAGGACGTCCCAAGTGAAGACAGCCTGAACGTAAGAATTGCGGACTGTTATTACCAGACTAAAAAATTTCAAGAGGCTTACCAGCGTATTGAAAAAGTTAAAATGCCGCATTTGCTATCTGAAAAGGACCAAGTGCTTCGTGTTCAGTTAGCATCAGATTTATATGAGCAAAAAGGTGATTTAGAAACAGCTATGCGCTACCTATCCGAGCTTGTTAGAGTATGGGACGGTAAGCCCGAACTAACGGTTGGTGCACTGCTTGACTTAGCGACGATGCAGAATAAAAGAAATACTCCTGATGAGGCCCAAAAAAGTTTAGAAAAAATATTAGAGATTGCTGAAACAAATAAAAAAGTAAATCCCCGAGAAGTTTTGCAAGCCGCAAATTTCTCAGCGGATCTTTATCTAAAAGAAAATAAAGTCGAGGACGCTGCCAAACGCTACACCTTCATTTTAGATCGTTATGAGCCAACCCAGGATGTATCTGAAGAGAGATTTAAATTAGGCGAAATACATTTTAAAAAAGGTGAATTAAAAAAGGCTGAAAATATTTGGTCCAAATTAAAAAATCCAAATACCAATGTCTGGAGCAGAATAAGTAAAAACAAGTTGCAGGAAGCCCAGTGGAACGATGATTACAAAAAATATCTTAAGCGTATTCCTGCTATGTCGAAAATTGAGGGCCAGCAATGAACCAAATAAATTACGGATCGATTGCAGTAAAATCACAAAGAATGCTCAATATTTTGGTAAGTTTAAATGATTTTAAGCCATCGGAACTTATCTTTATTACTGGTGAAAAGGGCAGCGGAAAAACGATGTTGGCGCAACACATCCAGCAAACTATTTTCATGGATCCAAGCGTTCGCATTCTAGATAACTACCAACAAGGGCTAACCCGCGGACTTTTTACTATCACTACGACTGATTGGGAAACTGTTTGTAAGACAGTGCAAAATGTAGATTACCGTCTGATCGAAATTCCTGATTTAGCCGAACGCAGATTGGATTTGCCAGCGTTAGCAGACTTTTTCCTACAGGTTGTTAGTTTGATGCATAACAAGCCCAAAGTAAAACTAACCGAAAAAGCTTTGGAAAAAATTCTTCAGTATAGCTGGCCGGGACAATTTTACGAGTTTGAAGAGATTTTAGAAAATGCATTTATGATGGCTGACAATGGTTTGATCGAGCCCGAGTATTTAAATATGGGCCCCCTAAGCGCAGCAGTTGGCGTGCCTATGGGAATGAAGCTTGATGAGCTGGAGCGAAAATACATTTTACAGACGTTATATTTTGTACACCAAAACCGAACCAAAGCTGCCGAAATTCTTGGAATTTCTATTCGTACGTTACGCAATAAAATTAACCAATACCGAATTGAGGGATACTTATGAGTAATCTGTTTGACAAAACAAGTGATGCATTAGCAACTGCACTTAAAATGCGGCAAATGCGGCATAATGTAACGTCCTCAAATATTGCTAATGCAGAAACCCCTCATTACCATGCAAAAAAATTAGATTTTGAAAATGCTCTAGCGTCGGCGCTAGATATGAATGGAATGAATAACATGGCAACTTCGAGCGAGCAGCACTTTGCCACTGGTGGAAAGTCAGTCGTTAGTCCAGAGATTTACGAGAATCCCGAAATAGCGGTAAATAACGACGGGAATACGGTTGATTTAGAAAAAGAGATGTCAGCGCTAGCAGAGAACTCGATCATGTATAAAACAGCCCTGCAGCTGATAAATAAAAAAATGGCAGCGTTGAAGTACGCCATCAGCGAAACTCGATAAATAATATTTCAAAGAAAGTAGACTAGACCATGGCAGATTTTTTAACTGGTTTCAGAGTCAGTGGAAGCGGAATGGCAGCGCAACGTGCGCGTATGAATACTATTTCTTCTAACTTGGCAAACATCAACACAACCAGAACTGCGGAGGGTGGACCCTACCGGCGTAAGGATGTTGTTTTTGAATCTATGCCAGATGCACAGTCCTTCGGAGAAGTTCTGGGAGCAACAGATCCTAAAGCCGATTTTCAGCGGGTGCAGGTTACTGATGTTGTCTATGATAAAAAGGCTCCAATTTTAAAACACGATCCGACCCATCCTGATGCAAATGAAGACGGCTACGTTGCGTATCCCAATATCAACTTAATGGAAGAAATGACTAACATGATACAGGCGACACGCTCGTACGAGGCCAACGTACAGGCTATTCAGGCGACCAAAGATATGGCTTTAAGTGCACTGGAAATTGGTAGATAATTTAACAGAGCGCTGTCCGTTTAGCGCCTTCAATTTTAGGAGTGTAGACCATGGATGGTTTAACAATTTCGAATGCCAACCGTTTCCTTGAGACGGCAAATTTAGAAAACAAAAATTCTAAAATTGATATGAACCCAGTATCGTCTAGCGGAAACGCAGGTCCTTCGTTCGCGGCAACTTTGAAAGAGGCTGTCAATAACGTCAATCAAATTCATTTAGACGCTGATAAAAAAGCCCAAGAGCTTGCTACTGGAAAAACCGATGACATTGCTGGAGTGATGTTAGCTTCAGAAAAAGCAGATATTGCTTTACGAGTGATGGTCCAAGTGCGCAATAAAATCATAGATGCGTATCAAGAAATTATGAAGATGCAGGTGTAATGTGGAGAAAATTTTCGGTGGTATCATTGGACAATTTCAGGAATTTTATAAATCTTTAGGTCCAACAAAAAGACTTGCTTTGCTAGCATCCTTTTTCGTAGCCGTAGTAACGATTGGGTCAGTCATCTTCATGACGTCCGGTAAAGATTTCGCCGTACTACTTAAAGATTTACCTTCTGATCAAGTTCCAACAATCATTGGAAAATTAAGCGAAAAAAATATTCCGTATCAGATAAAGGAAAATGGCCAAACTGTTAATATCCTAGTCCCTAAAGATTTCCTGAGCGCCACGTTGATGCAGCTTTCCGCAGAAGTTGGTTCATCAAAAATGGGCTCTATTGGTCTTGAGATTTTTGATAAGCAAGAATTTGGAATAAATTCTTACGCACAAAAAATAAATTACCAGCGTGCATTACAAGGCGAACTTATGCGCGCCATCAATACATTAAATGCGGTTAAGCAATCCAAAGTTATACTCGCGTTACCAGCTAAAAAAACCATTATGGAAGAATCTTCGCCGCCATCTGCATCTGTTGTAGTTGCGCTTCATCCTGGCAAAGAGCTTTCTGCTGATCAAGTTCGAGGTATCCGATTTTTAGTTGCCAATGCGGTTGAAGGAATGGAAGTCGATAATGTCACTGTTATCGACGAACGTGGTAAAATGATTTCTCGTCAGTCTGACGGATCTACTGGTGCCTCGAACGAAATTATGGAGCTCAAGCAAAAAGTTGAAAAGGATTTAGAGTCACGGATTGAGGCAATTTTATCAAAAGTCGTTGGCCAAGGTAAAATTGTTGCACGTGTCGATGCGACTATAAATCATAAAGTCGTAACGGCGATCGAAGAATCGGTTGATCCTGACAAAACAGCAATAATTTCTCAAGCAACCCAGGAAGAGTCTTTGGATGGTGCACGAACAAATCCGACAGGTGTTCCTGGATCACGTTCTAATATTCCGGGAGCTGAAGACAATAACGGCCAGGTCGGTTTCAAGCAAGACGTCAAAAAGGAATCGAAAACCGTTAATTATCAAGTTCCAAAAACTATACGTAATGTTAAAGAAGCTGCTGGTAACGTTGAGAAAATTAGCGTGGCAGTCTTAATTGATAGCGTGCCAACTACAACCACTGGAGCTGATGGAAAATCCGAAACAAAATGGGCACCGCGGACGGCAGAAGAAATTGCTAAATATGAATCTCTTGTTAAAAACGCAGTGGGCTTCATTGCATCCCGCGGAGATAATGTCAAAATTGAATCCATTCAGTTCCAGCCGGAAGATTTCACTGAGAGTGAAAAAATCCTGACAGTATTAGAAAAAAAGAAACTAGTTCAGTCACTGTTTAAATGGGGATTACTAGGATTTGCCTTGTTGCTGTTCTTTTTCATGGTGGTCAGGCCATTTATGCAGTGGATTACAGATTCATTTACAGACTCAGTGGAGGACATGTTGCCACGAACTATAGAAGAACTTGAAGAGCTACAGTCCGTTGATAATTCATTGCCAGGCATGAACGGGGTTTTACCGATTCTGCATGAATCAGTAGATCCAGAAAAAGCCGAAAGTGAATTGCTAAAAGACCGTATTATGAACTTGATCGACCGTGATGAAGAAAAAGCTTCAAGTGCGATTAACATGTGGGTTTCTCGGAAGGAATAGTCAATGCGGACAATGAAGATTGAAAATTTAGATTACGATACTTTGCGCGGCATCGACAAGGCTGCAATCCTGATCAATTATCTAGGCAAAGAAGCTATCAAGGTTTTATTTACTAAAATGGATGATGGCGATATTCGTAAATTGATTCACTTGATGTCAAAATTCAAAGTGGTTCCAGTGCATATTACAAAACGTGTGCTAGAAGATTACTACGAGATGTTGAGTGAGGCTGAAGATTTTATTTTCTCTGACCAAATGGCAAGTAAAGACACAATTATCGAAGCACTGGGTGAAGAGCGAGCTCGTGGCATCATGGGTGGTTTAAATATTTCGTCGGGCTCCGGCAGAACCTTAGAATCCTTAGAAATGGTTGATGCCAAAGCACTGTCTACATTTTTGGTAAATGAACATCCGCAGACAGTTGCGGTTATTCTAGCACACTTAGAGCCAGAGAAAAAAGGCGAAGTTTTACGGCGTTTACCAGAATCTCTGCAGGCAGAAGTTGTCTTACGTATGGCTAATTTAGAAAACGTAGATCCTGAGTTGATAGCGGACATTGATAAAGTTTTGAAAAACCAATTGTCTAATACCCATACAATTGAACAAGCCTCATTAGGCGGAGTGCAGCCAGTGGCAGAAATGCTGAACGTTATGGATAAGAACACAGAGCAATCCATCATGTCGCGATTAGAGGAAAAAGATCCATTGTTGGCAGAAGAGATCCGAAAACTGATGTTTGTGTTTGAAGACGTTACTAAAATCGATGACCGTGGAATTCAAATTCTTCTTAAAGAAATTCCTAATGATCGCCTTCTGTTGGCATTAAAAACTGCAAATGAAGACATCCGTATTAAGATATTCAAGAATATTTCTGCCCGTGCGGCCGAGATGTTACGAGAAGATTTGTCGAACATGGGACCAGCGCGTTTATCTGATGTGGAAACGGCTCAGCAAGAAATTGTCAACGTTGCCCGTCGATTAGAGAGTGAAGGAAAAATTATTATAGCTCGTGGTGGTACAGAAGATGCCATGGTCTAGTAAAACACAGCCCGATGCAAAATCTAACATACTGAAAAAGAGCAACGAAGGCTCGTTGGGGTCTGATATTTCAGTTTTGAATTATGTGCCCAAGCAAATTCAGTTTGGTACACCCGATGCAGCATTAGATTATTTGCGTGAAAAAGAAAAAGGTTCAGACTTTGTTATGAGTGATGTTCTACGCCAAACAACGGGTGTTGATTCCATCGAAAAAATGTCTGAAGAAACCAAAATTGAAAATAAAGTTTTAGAAAAGTTAGCTGAAGTCCAAGTGGATGCGTATCAGAATGCTTTCGAACTTGGTTTGGAAGAAGGACGAGTAAAAGCTTTTACAGAGCGGACAAACGATATTAATTTTAACTTAGCAAAGCTTGAAGAAATGATGGCTCACATATCTGTTTTGAAGGAAGAAATGATCCGTCAAAATGAAAGCCACATAGTGGCTTTAGTTTATGCGATTGCCCGCAGAATTGCGCTAGATCATATCGAAGAAAAGCCTGAAATTGTACTGTCCGTCATTAAAAACGCTATCGAAATGGCGCAAGCTGATGAGGACGTGAACGTATTAATCTGCAGCACTCAAGTCGATTTTTTAGAAGGCATGAAAGCAAAAGCAGGTCGCGAGTCCGAATTTTTAAACAAAGTGAAATTTCAGGTTTCAGATCAAGTGACCTCAGGTGGTTGCATTATTGAAACTAATTTTGGTGTCGTTGACGCCAGAATTGAAGAGCGGGTTAGCAAACTATGGTCTGAAATAAAACAAGCCTTACCACGTGTTAAGTCACCAATTACTTAGTGAAAGAGTGAGCAATGACTCTGGATTTCGATAAATACTATGACATTTTAAAAAATTCTCACTTAACCAAAGATAGCGGTAAGGTAACTGATGTCACCGGACTGTTGATAAAAGGTTATATCCCAGGTGTCAGTATCGGAAGTATCTGTGAAATACAAGGATCAGCAAGTAAGCCACTGCTTGCTGAGGTTGTTGGCTTTAAAGATCGACAAGTTCTTATGATGAGCCTTTCTGACATGCGCGGAATTGCGATGGGATCCAAAATCACACTGGCAAAATCAATTGCTACAGTAAGGGTCAGTGATGAATTGCTCGGACGTGTCGTTGACGGGTTAGCACAGCCTCTTGATGGAAAACCTGAAATGGAAGTCATAAAAGAAGTTCCATTGTACGCGGAAGTGGTTAATCCCTTAAGCCGAAAACCTATCCGTCAAAGTTTAGATGTCGGTGTTCGCGCAATAAATGCGGCAATAACTGTTGGACGTGGTCAGCGAGTTGCGATTATGGCAGGGTCTGGCGTGGGTAAATCCGTGTTAATGGGAATGATGGCAAAAGAAACTGAAGCTGATGTCAATGTGATTGCCTTAATTGGCGAGCGCGGTCGTGAAGTTCGCGAATTTATTGAAAACGAACTTGGTCCTAAGGGAATGAAAAAAACTGTTATTGTGTGTGTTACCAGTGACCAAAGCCCTTTGTTACGGATGCGTGGTGCTTATGTGGCTACTGCAATTGCCGAATATTTTGCAGGCCAAGGAAAAAATGTTTTGCTTGTGATGGATTCAGTGACTCGATTTGCTATGGCACTGCGAGAAATTGGTTTAAGTATTGGTGAGCCTCCCAGCACGCGTGGATACACTCCGTCGGTATTTTCAACATTACCAAAACTTTTAGAACGCGCTGGAAATTTTGAAAACTCTGGTTCTATTACTGGCTTCTACACTACGTTAGTTGAAAGTGATGACATGAATGATCCCATTGGAGACGCTGTTCGTTCCATTATCGACGGTCACATTGTTTTATCTCGAGACCTGGCTCACAAAGGTCATTTTCCAGCTATCGACATATTGCAAAGTGCAAGTCGAGTGATGAAAGCAGTCAGCAGCCCCGAGCATTCAAAAAATGCAATGAAACTACGTGAAACGTTAGCTGTGTATAAGGAATCTGAAGATTTAATAAATATTGGAGCCTATAAAATGGGAGCCAATCCAAAAATAGACAAAGCAATAAAATCGATTGATGCGATCAATGATTTTCTTAAGCAGCGTACTGACGATCACTGTGGAATGGCTCAATGTTTAAAGCAGCTAATGCAAATTACTAGCTCGTTATAATAATTTCCCCAGGGAGAAGTATGAAAAAATTTAAATTCTCCTTAGATAAAGTTTTAACCCATAGAAAAATCCAAGTTGATGTTGCTCAGAAAGAATTTTTGGAAGCTGAGCGAACATTAAGTATGGAAATTGAAAATCTAGAAAAAATGATCACGCAAAAAAATGAAGCCTTGATTCAACGGTCTGAAACTGTTCAGGGCAGCACGACCTGGTCCAATCACGTAGAGCAAATAAATTCGTACCTGTCCGGGCAAGACCTTCGCATTATAAAGCAGAACGAACGTCTACTGGATTTCAGAAAAGTGGTCGAGTCCAGACGTGAAATTTTGCAGGAAGCACTAACTGCAGCTAAAATGATTGAAAGGCTACGCGAAAAGAAAAAGCAGCACTACTTTAGCGAAGTTTTAAAAGATGAACAGAAAGAAATCGATGAACTTTCTGTTATACGATTTTCCAGGACGGAAAATTAAAAGGATGTCATGAAGACCGGTTACGATCAGTTTTTTAAAAAGGCAAAGCAAACAGCGGCAGTGCAATCACGCTCGCAAAATCTGCGAAATTTGAAACAAAGATCGAATAAGGAAAAAAGAAAATTTCCAGTTGGTCAAATCGGAATTTTTTTGTTGTTTGGGCTTGCAGGAATCGCATCACTAGATCACTTAGATGAAATTGAAGCACAGTTAAAAAAAATCGACATTACGATGGGAATGGCTTACGCCCAAGACAAAGTACCTTCTTCCGAATCCAAAGATACTGCTTCAAGTGCAAAAGTTGCAACCACTGCTCCTACTGAGACTGCAAAAGTAATTAAATCAGATGATGCCGACTACTTATTTAAACTCGCTGAACGTAAAAAAGCATTAGATCTACGCGAAGACGATTTAAATAAGATGGCAGCCGAAATTGAAAAGCAAAAAGCCGAAATTGAGCTGCAAGTAAAAAAAATTGAAGAAACGCGTGCAAAAATTTCGTCAGTTTTGGAAGAAAGAATAAAAACAGATGACACCAAAGTGGATACGTTGGTGCAAATGTACTCGAATATGAAGCCGCAACAGGTCGCTAAGGTTTTTGAGACCTTAGATGAAGACCTGGTTATCGAAATCTTAGGCCGCATGAAAAAGAAAGTTGCTGGAGATATTTTAAATTTAGTTAAGCCTGAAAAGGCTCAAGTTTTTGCAGAACGATTTGCTGGGTATAGAACTCCAGCTAATCAATAAAACACGAACACAAGGAGGACAGTGCTAGAAAAATTACTTGGTGTCAGCCCCCCGCAAAAGGGATTGGCTCAAGACTCAAAGGTCGGAGATAAAAAAAATCTGCCACCTGACTTCAAGAAGGATTTTGAACGTCAACTTCAAAGGAAACTAGATCAAAAATCTAATTCTACGAGGGAAAACGAACGGGATCCGAAAGCGCAGAGTGCGAAAAAAAGTGAAGACGAGTTAAGAGCTGAACGAAGTGAAAAGAAGCCATCTGGGGGAATTAAAAAGAAGATGGTCGAGCAAGAGTCCGAAGTTACGATGATTTCAAATGTCATGGCCTTACCCAAGAGTGAATTTGAAATTCCAGATCAAAACATAGATCTGGCGATGATCGAAACCGAGGGAAACTCTACAGAAGCAGAACAGATTGGTAGCGTCGGTACCCAAACTGAAAAAGTTATGGCAGCGGACGCCATTGTTACCACTGAACCTGGTGTGAAAGAGTCAGTTACCACTACAGCAGCATTAACAGAAGCACTTGCAGCAGCATTAACAGAGCAGCAAATTTCTGATGCTGAGCCTGTTACTAAAAACATGCCCGCGGCAGAAACTTCTGTTACTGAAGCCGAGTCAAACCGTCTACTGCAGGATTTGCAACGAGAGTTATCTCAGTCGCAACGTGCTCAGGCACAGGTAGTGCCAGAACAGAAATCTGCATCTGAACTAACTGTTCATGCTGAACAGACTGATCAAGCAGGGTCACCGTCTGTAGCGAAAGCTGAGACTCCGGCGGTTTCTGAAAATGTTTCGTTTGAGGACCTGTTAGGGAAGGATGTTGGATTTCAATCTGATTTAAGACAGCATGTTGCAAGCAGTGGTTTGATTCAAAAGATGAAAGAATTTGAATCAGAAAAAGGGATGTCGACAGAGTTAGCGCAAAGCTTTGAACAAAAGG